>DATJZY010000099.1 GCA_035577985.1 Candidatus Eisenbacteria bacterium | reverse complement strand
GGGTCAGGGTCCGAGAATCGGCCGCTACGTTACAGTTCCCAGGCTTGTCCCGACTATGGCCCGTACGCCTGCAGCAGGTCGTAACGGCGGAGCTCGTTCAGCGAGGCGTCGCTCGGTTCGTCGTCGGTGAGCGCGCTCCCGGTGAGCGTGGTCTGAACCTCGCGGGGATTCGCGATCCGGATGCCGATCGGGGGCGCACAGCCGCCCACGAGGATCGTCAGCGCGAGGACCCAGATCGGTCTTCGATGTCGGAGCGTGCATCCCATAGTCGGGCAGACCCGCGTCGATCGCTTTCGCTGAACGCACGAGCCGTACCAGTTCGCTAGGCCGGTAGGCCTGGTGGGAGTTCTCGTGGACGGGAACGACCGGAGGCGGCTCTCCCGATGGGGATGACGTTCGCGTCGTGAACGGAGTGGGGACGTGCGGAATCATCCGCGCCATCGAACCGAGAGCTGCGCCGTTCCACGTCTCGGAGCGATCGTTTCGCGCGACCCAGACGTCGAGTCCCATCTCCGCACCGAGATCGTGAGGCAGTATCGGATGCGCGCCCGGAAGGACTTCTACGAGGCCGAGCGACGGGCGGGCCAGAAGACTGTTCCGGCGTCGTGAGCGTGCCCGAGCCGGACGAGCGCGCTGCCCGACGTCCCGCCGCACACGCATCCGCCGCACCATTGACGGACGGGCGTGTGTATATGCTCAGGCTCTTTCGAGCTCGTCGTCGGACGCGAGCTCCGTCGCCAGGCGTGCGGCAGCATCGGGGGCGCCCAGGGCGCGGTACATGGCTTCGGCGTCGCGGAGCCCCGCTTCCAGCATCGCCGGATCGTCGCGGCCGGCGAGGCGAGCCTCGGCCGCGCGGAGGCGCGGCAGCAGCGAGTCGCCGCCGCTCTTGCGCACCAGCTCGCGCGCATCGGCGATCACGGCTGCGACGTCGTGGGTCGCCGCGCCGGCGCGGAGCAAGGCGTCGGCCGCCGCGGCACGCGCGAGGGCAGCTTGGAACCAGGCACCGCCGGCATCCGCGGCGGCCATCGCTTCCCGTGCCCTGGCGACCGCGGTTTCGGCGTCGCCGCGCGCGAGACACGAATCGGCACACACCGCCAGCTCCAAGCTCAGCCAGTCGAGCGCCGTGCCCGCGGCGCGCGCCTGCGCGAACGCCTCGGCGTATTGCTCTTCGGCGGCGGGGTAGTCGCCCTCCAGGAAATGCGCGGTCGCGAGGTTGTACGATGCGAAGATCTGTGAGAACCGGCTGCCGCCCGCATCGGCGATTTCGACGGCTTCGACGCATGCCCGGCGCACGTCGGTCGTCGGCGCGCGCGACGTGCCGCCCGCGAGATACGCGCACAGACCGATGCCTCCGAGCGCCCATCCGAGGTTCTCTTGCGCGCCGTGCTCGCGCGCGAGCCGGATGGCGCGTTCCAGGCGCGGCCAGCACTCGTCGAAGCGACCCGCCTGTGCCCGCATCCACCCCGCGCAGAACTCGGCCCAGATGAGCGGGCTGTAGCCGATCAGCTCCCGGCCCACGTTCGGATCCCCACCTGTCAGCTCGATCACGCGGTCGAATGCCGCGATCGCCTGCGGAATGCGTCCCGAGACCGCGAGCCAGTACGCGTGCGTGGTCTCGACCGAGAAGGTCTCGCCGGAACCCATGCCGTCGTGGAGCATGGCTTTCGCCTCTTCGGCCCGAGCGAGAGCCGCTTCCGGCCGACCGAGCACCCCGAGGTGGCCGGCGAAACCGGTCAGCGACGTGACCATGATCGCCGGACGCCCGAGCTCCTGCGCCAGCGCGCGGACCTCCTCCATGCAGCCTCGCACCTCGTCCTCGCTCATGCCGAGACGCCAGGTGCCGCTCGCGAGAAGGACGCCGCAGGCGCGGAGCCGCGCCTCCTTGACCTCGGCGTCGTCGGACGTTCGACCGATGTCGCGCACCTTCCGCCAGTGTCGCAGGCCTTCGACGGGATCGCGGGCGCCGGCCCACTCGGCGGCGCGGCGGTGCCAGCGCACCGCGTGCACGGGATCGGCCGCCTCCTCCCAGTGATGCGCCAGCAGCGCCGCCTGCTGATCGAGGTCGGCGGGATGCGCCGCCTCGATGACGCGTGCGACGGCCGCGTGCAGCCGCCGGCGCCGGTCCTGGAGCTGCGAGGCGAGCGCGACCTCCTGCGTGAGCGGATGCTTGAAGAGATACTCGGCGATCGGGTACAGCGAGTGCTCGTACACGAACTCGGCGTCTTTCAAGGTCTGGAGGGCTTCCCGCAGCTGCGGCGCGTCCTGCTCGACGACCGCCGCGAGCGTCGGCTCGTCGAACTCGCGGCCGATCACGGCGGCGGTCTGCAGCACGTCCTTCTCGCGCACGGCCAGGCGATCGATGCGCGCCGCCAAGAGGGCATGCACGGAGCTCGGCACCTCGAGCTTGTCGACGGGCGTGACGAGCCGATAGCTGCCCTTGCTGCCTTGGAGCTTTCCCGACTCGACCAGATTCTGCACCACCTCCTCCGTGAAGAAGGGATTGCCGGCCGTGCGGGCATAGATCGCGTCGGCGAGGCCGGCGATGCTGCGGTCGTCGCCGAGGAGCGCAGCGAGAAGCTCGCGGATCGCGTCGGGGCCGAGCGGTGCCAGCGGCAGCTGGTGGTAGTAGGACCGCCCCATCCACGGCGCCTGGTACTCGGGGCGGAAGTTGAGCAGGACCAAGGTGCGCGTTCCGACGGCCGCCTCGAGCAGCGGCTCGAGGAACGCGGCGCTGCCGCCGTCGAACCAGTGCAGGTCCTCGAGCAGGGTGACCTGGGTCTCGCGCTGTCCGCGCGCCTGCATCACGCGACGGACGATGTCGAACAGCTGCCGCTGGCGCACCTCGGGATCCATGCGCGGGAGTGGGTTGTCCGGATCCGGAACGCCCAGGAAGTCGAAGTTCAGCGGCAGGCTCTCGCGCAGGCGCTCGTCGAGCAGCAGGAGGCGGCCGGCGATGCGCTCGCGCGCCGTCGCATCGCTGTCCTGCTCCGTGATGCCGAAGAAGGCGCGGAAGAGCCGCAGCACGGGCAGGAACGGGATCGCCTTGCCGTGCGCGACACCGGTGGTCTCGTACGTCATGAGGCCGTGCGCCCGGCAGCGCTCGAGAAACTCGTAGCAGAGCCGGCTCTTGCCGAGACCCGCGTCACCGACGATGCCGACGACCTGGGCCTGGCCCTCGCGGGCGCGCGCCAGAGCGGTCTCGAGCACGTGCATCTCGTCGCCGCGCCCGACGAAGCGCGAGAAGCCGCGGCTCCGTGAGACGTCGAGTCGCGTCCGCATCTGGCCGAGGCCCTGCAGCTCGTGCACGTGCATCGCCGCCTGCGCACCCTTGATCTCGATCGCGCCGAGGTCGGCGAGCGCGAAGTAGCCGTCGATCAGCGCTGCGGTGTGCCCCGTGAGATAGATCTTGCCCGGCTCGGCGATCTGCTCCATGCGTGCCGCGAGCCCGACGGTGTGGCCTTGCGCCGTGTAGTCCATCCGGAGGTCGTCGCCGATCGTTCGGATGGCACCGACGACGACCTCACCGGAGTTGAGACCGAGCCGCGCCGAGAAGTTGAACCCGCGACCCAGGCGGAGCTCGGTGGCGTAGCGCCGGAGGCCGTCCTGCAAGTGCAATGCAGCGTAACAGGCGCGCCGAGCATGATCCTCGTGCGCGATCGGCGCGCCGAAGAGCGCCATGATGCCGTCGCCGGTGAACTTGTCGACGAAGCCCTCGAAGCGCTCGACGCCCTCCGCCAGGATCGTGAAGAAGCGCTGCATGATCTCCGACCACGCCTCGGGGTCCATCGCCTCGGCGAGCTCCATCGAGCCCTTGACGTCGGCGAACAGCACCGTCACCTGCTTGCGCTCGCCCTCGAGGCGGGAGCTCAAAATCTTCTCGACGAGGTGCTTGGGAGTGGGGGGAAGCGACGATCGCGGCGGCGGTCTCAGCGACGGCGCCGTCAGCGCCGCCCCGCAGCCGCCGCAGAACTTCTCGCCCGGCTGGTTCGCCTCGCCACACGACGCGCAGCGCGCGGCGAGCGCGGCGCCGCATTCGGCGCAGAATCGACGCTCGGTGCGGTTCTCGTGGTGACAGGACGGGCAGTGCATCGGGGAGCGCGTCCATACCACGGGCCGAACGGGAACGATACGGACACGCCGAGTTGTGCGAAATCGTTCACGAGGTCTGCCAAGCTAGTGACTCTGAATTCCAGACCGCCCGATGTCGCTTCCCTGGGCACTCGGCCGCCTGCTATGTGCAGGACGGGGACGGCAGGACGAAGCCATGATGGAGCCGAAGGTCGCCGCGACTGCGGTCACCGACCCACGCGAGTGGAGGCGGTTGATGCTCGAGACCGCGTCCCGCGGACCGACGGCGATCGACGAAGACACCGGCATGGTCTACGTGCTGCGCCACCGCGACATCGAGCGGCTCTTGAACGAGCCGCGGGTGCACGGCGTCGGGCTGTCCCTCTTCGACGCGATGGGCATCGCCGGGGGGCCTCTGCGCGAGTGGTATGGCGCGCTGATGTTCACGAACGACGGCGGCCGCCACGACCGGCTGCGGCGTCTGGTCAGCAAGGCGTTCACCCCGCGCGCGGTCGAGAGGCTCCGGCCAATCGCTGCCGCCCGCGTGGCCGAGCACGTCTCGGCGCTGCGCCAGGCGGGCGGTGGGGATCTCGTCGCGGCCTTCGCTCACGTGCCGATGCACGTCATGTGCGCGCTCTTGGGCGTCCCGGCCGCGGCGGTTCCCGACTTCATCGCCTGGGTGGATGCGCTGAGCCCCGTGTTCCTGTTCATGGAGCCCGATCAGATCACGCGCGCGGAAACCGCGATCACGGACCTGCTCGCCTACGTCCGAGAGTTGATCGAGCAGCGCAGCCACGCCCCCGCCGACGACTTGATGACGGCGCTGATTCGCGCCGAGCACGACGGCGATCGCCTCACTCGCGACGAGACGGTCACGATGGTGGCGAACCTGCTCGTCGGCGGCCACGACACCACGGCGAGCCAGATCGGCTGCACGCTGCTGACCCTACTCGCCCGGCCGAGCGCGCTGGCGGAGGTCCGCTCGCGGCCTGCCGCGCTGGCGTCGCTCGTGAGCGAGACGATCCGCTTCGAGCCCGGCATCAGCTTCGCGCCCCGCACCGTCGTGGAGCCGATCGAGATCTGCGGGATCGAGCGTCAGGCCGGGACGATGTTGGCGTGCACCTTCCTCACCGCCAATCGCGATCCGGAGGTGTGGCGCGATCCGGATGCGTTCGTGCCGCGCCGCTTCGACGAACCCGATGCCCCACGACTGCTCTCATTCGGCGGCGGGCCGCACTACTGCCTGGGCGCGGCGCTCGCCCGGACGACGCTCGAGGAGGCGGTACGAGGGGTGGCCGAGCTGGCGCCGGCACTCGCCGCCGACCCGGAGACCATGGAGTGGTCTCAGGTGCTCGGCCGCAGCCCGGCAAAGCTTCCCGTCACCTTCTGACGGCGCTACGGCAACCGGCCCCTTCTCGGAGCCTTCCTTCATACCGTACATGTTGAGCGCGGGGAGGGCCCACAGATACGACTGCACGGCGCGCTGGAAGACGAGCTCGTCCTTCAGCGCCGCGATGCCGTTCTGCGGCAGGAAGCCCTGCGTGAACGGCAGATCGGCGAGGCCGTCGTAGTGTGCGTCCTCGGCGCGCGCCGGAGCGCGGGTCTCGCCATTCCAGCAAATGAGAACGCGTCCGTCGGCGTTCCTTCGGGCGGGAACAGCCGGAGCCTTGCGGGCTGAGATTGTCGATGACGTCGTGACCTTGCGTCCTCGGCGGGGAGGACGGCGGGGCATATCGCTTGCACCGCTCATGGGAACGGCCTCGCCGGTTCGACCGGTCGAGGGGCGTCACGCAGATCAGGGGAGAAGCACGATGATCAAGAGAATCATGGTCGCCGCCGTCGTGTGGGCAATGCCCATCGTGGCTACGCCCGTCATGGCACAGCAAGCAGTCGAAGGAGCCGGGAAGATCATCACGGCTCCTGCGGAGATTCCCAAGGGGACGGCCGAGGGCACCGTCAAGGGCCACAAGAAACATCACGCGCCCGTGGCCGGCGCCGCCGTCGGGACGGTCCACGGCACGGGGAAGGCGGTGCGCAAGACCGTTCACGGCACCGGAGACGTCGTCGAAGGCACCGGCAAAGCCGTGGGCGGTACGCTGAAGACACTCGGCGGCAAGGAAGACTAGGCGAAGCTCCGCCCTCGTCATCGCACGTCGATTCTCGAAGGAGGACATCATGTCAGTGAGCAAGGAGGAGCTGCGGCTCCGCGTAGAAGCCAAGATCAACGAGCTCAAAGCTCAATTGCAGACCCTGGCGGCCGACGGCACCGCCGAGGCGCAGAAGCGCAAGGACCAGCTCGCAGCGACCGTGAACGATGCGCAAGCGCATCTCGAGCACGGCTGGGAGCAGATCACCGATCGTTCTCGCTTCGTCCAGGAGGTATCGGACGAACAGCGTCGTCAGGTCATCTGTGAGCTCTCCGAAGAAGCTCTCCGCCGTCGCGTCGTAGCCGATCCCCTCCGCAGCATTCACGAGTAGCGTCGCGGCCCGGTCGAGATCCATGACCCGCAGGCTCGTCCCATTGAGGAGCACGCCGCAGCGGATGGGACGATCGAACGGGTTGATCCCACCCAGGCCGCATCCGAGGATCTCGATCTCTAGTCGGTGACGGAATCCACGGCCGGCCGCTCCACCTCGAACGGATTCGTCGCCTGCGGTATGCCCGGCTCCGGAGCTTTTGTTCCCGGCATGATCTCAAAGTCCGGCGTGAACCGGACGAGGATGCCCTTTAGCTGTTCGTAGGGTTTGCGATCGCCGGCTAGCCTCGCCTTGCCGTTCGCAATTTGATCGTCCATCGTGGCCTGGCCCGCCATCACGGTTTCGTCGCGGCGGTTCGGGAGTGCGAGGAGGGGGATTTGAACCCCCACGGGGTATTAGCCCACTAGCCCCTCAAACTAGCGCGTCTGCCAGTTCCGCCATCCTCGCACGGCTCGTGGAGCTACTGAGGGGAGCGTTTAGGTAACAGAGGGGTCGGCACCTGTCGAGCATTGCGACGCGGCGGCGTCAGTTCGCCGGTGCGCCGCCGCCCGCGGGTGCATCGGCGGGTGCGGCCGGCGCCGCGGGAGCCGGAGCGGCGGGCTGTCCCGCGGCGGGCTCGGCGGGTGCCGCCGCGGGTGCCGCGTCGGGAATGCGGTTCAGCAACCCCGACGAGCTGTGCGTCTGGCTGTAGGTGAGGATCAGCGACGTGATCATGAACGTGATCGCGGTCGCGGTCGTGAGCTTGGTGAGGAGGTTCCCCGCGCCGCTCGCGCCGAACAGCGTCTGGCTGCCGCCGCCGAAGACGGCGCCCATGTCGGTGCCCTTGCCCGTCTGCAGCAGCACGACGACGATGAGGAAGAGACACGCGAACACGTGGATCACCGGCACGATGTACAGGGTGACTGCGTCGATCATGACTTTCGCTCCTGGAACCGCACGATGCGGGTGAATTGATCGGCGACGAGGCTCGCCCCGCCGACGAGTGCGCCGTCGATGTCCGGCTCGGCCATCAGGCTGTCGATGTTGTCGGGCTTGACGCTGCCACCATACAGGATGCGGACGCGCTCCGCAGTCTCGGGCGCGGTGAGCTTCGCCACCTGGCGGCGGATCGCGACGTGGACCTCCTGGGCCTGCGCGGGCGTGGCCGTGCGCCCGGTCCCGATGGCCCACACGGGCTCGTACGCGATGATGGAGCGCGCGAAGTTGGCGGTCGACACGCCGGCGAATCCGGTCGCGACCTGCCGCTCGACCACCTGCGCGGTCGCGTCGGCCTCGCGCTCCTGGAGGGTCTCGCCGACGCAGACGATGGGGACGAGCCCCGCTTCGAGCGCGGTCTCGAGCCGGCGGTTCACGGTCTCGTTCGTCTCGCCGAAGAGCTGCCGGCGCTCGGAGTGCCCGATGATGACGTGCGTGCAGCCGGCTTCCTTCAGCATCTGGGCCGAGATCTCGCCCGTGAACGCGCCCTTGGGCTCCCAGTGCAGGTTCTGGCCGGCGAGACGGATGTCGGTGCCGGCGATCGCCGTGGCGACGGCTTCGAGCGCCGTGAAGGGTGGGGCGACGAGGACCTCGCGTCCGGGGACGCGCCCGACGTCCTTCGCGAGGGCGGAGGCGAGCGCCACCGCCTCGGCGCGCGCGCCGTGCATCTTCCAGTTTCCGGCGAGCAGCGGGATCCGCGCCATCACGATGCGAGCGCCGCCAGGCCCGGCAGCGTCTTGCCCTCCAGGAACTCGAGCGATGCGCCGCCGCCGGTCGACACGTGCGTCACGGCGCCGATCTTCCCCGCGCGCGCGAGCGCGGCAACCGAGTCGCCGCCGCCCACGACCGTGGTGGCCTTCGACATCGCCAGGGCCTCGGCGATGGCCATCGTGCCCTGCGCGAAGGCGTCGATCTCGAAGATGCCCATGGGGCCGTTCCAGAGCGTCGTCCGGGCCGCGGCGATCTCGGCGGCGTACGCCTTCGCCGTCGCGGGACCGATGTCGACGCCGAGGAGATCGGCGGGGAATGCATCTGCACCGACGATCTGGCTGCGGGCGCCGGCCTCGGGCTTGTCGGCGGCGAGGTGGTCCACCGGCAGGCACACCTTCACGTTCTTCGCCTGGGCGCGCGCGAGCGTCTCGCGCGCGACGTCGAGCCGATCGTCCTCGACCCGCGAGCGGCCGACGGGCTTTCCCTGCGCCTTGAGGAACGTGTAGGCCATCGCGCCGCCGACGCAGAACACCTGCACGCGATCCAGGAGGTTCTCGATGACGGCGATCTTGTCCGACACCTTGGCGCCGCCCAGGACGGCGACGAACGGCCGCGCGGGCGCGGCGAGGAGCTTCGAGAGTACCTCGACCTCGCGCGCGAGGAGGAAGCCCGCGGCGTGCGCGGGGACGTACTTCACCATGCCGTGCGTGGACGCGTGCGCGCGATGGGCCGCGCCGAAGGCGTCGTCGACGTAGACCTCGGCGAGCTTCGCCAAGGCCTGCGCGAAGGAGGGGTCGTTCTTCTCCTCCTCGGCGTGGAAGCGGAGGTTCTCGAGCAGCACGACGTCGCCGTTCTTCATCGCGGCGACGGCGGCTTCCGCGACCGGACCCACGCAGTCGGCGACGAGCGGCACGGCGCGATCGAGGAGCCGGCTCAGGTGGTCGGCGACCGGGCGGAGCGAGTACTTCGGATTCGCCGCGCCCTTCGGACGTCCGAGGTGCGAGGCGAGGATGGCCTTGCCGTCGTGCTCGAGGATCCAGCGCACGGTCGGGAGCGTCGCCTCGATGCGCGTCGCATCGGTCACGCGCCCGCCCTCGAGGGGCACGTTGTAGTCGACGCGGACGAAGACCCGCTTTCCCGCGACGTCGAGGTCTCGCAGGGTTCGCACGCGCGCTCAGCCGAGCTTCGATCCGACGTGCAGCGCGACGTCACGCATGCGGTTCGAGAAGCCCCACTCGTTGTCGTACCACGACAGGACCTTGACGAAGGTCTTGTCAATCACGCGCGTGAGCGCGCTGTCGAAGATGGACGAGTACGACGTGCCGTTGAAATCGCTCGAGACGAGCGGCTCGTCGGAGTACATGAGCACGCCCTCGAGCGGCCCCGCTGCGGCCGCCTTGACGGCGGCGTTGATCTCGGCCTCGGTCGCGGGCTTCGCGAGCTCGGCCGTCAGATCGACCAGCGACACGTTCGGCGTCGGAACGCGCACGGCCATACCGTCGAGCTTGCCGGCGAGGTCCGGAATGACGAGGCCGATCGCCTTCGCGGCGCCGGTGCTGGTGGGGATCATCGAGAGCGCAGCCGCGCGGGCGCGCCGGAGATCCTCGTGCGGCAGATCGAGGATGCGCTGGTCGTTCGTGTAGGAATGCACCGTGGTCATGAGACCGCGCTTCACGCCGAACGTCTCGTGCAGGACCTTGGCGACCGGCGCCAGGCAGTTGGTCGTGCACGAGGCATTGGAGATGACCTGGTGCTTCTTCGGGTCGTAGGCGGTGTGGTTCACGCCGAAGCAGACCGTGAGATCGGCGCCCTTGGACGGCGCCGAGACGATCACCTTCTTCGCGCCCGCGCCGAGGTGGATGGCGGCCTTGTCCCGCTCGGTGAAGATGCCGCTGCACTCGAGCACGAGGTCGACCCCGAGGTCCTTCCAGGGGAGCTTCGCGGGGTCGCGCTCGGCGAGCACCTTGATCTTGCGGCCACCGATCGCGAGGCCGTCGCCCTCGGCCTTGACGTCGTCCTTCAGGGTCCCGTGGACCGAGTCGTACTTGAGGAGATGGGCCAGCGTCTTCGCGCTGGTGATGTCGTTGACGGCTACGAACTCGAGCCGCGACTCGTCCAGGCAGGCGCGGAAGACGTTCCTTCCGATGCGGCCGAAGCCGTTGATGCCGACGCGAATGCCCATCGAGTGGTACTCCTCTTCCGGGGGAGAAAAGTGAAGGGAATCAGGTACCGTACGTCCGAACGGCATGCAAGGAACCGGTGCGTCGGGTTTGACGCCCCCGGACCCGAGGCGTAGAGATCGCACCTGCCGTGGCACCCGCGTGAGGAGAGCGCGCTCGTGGTGGATGTGATGTGGGGGTTGGGAGGGATGGCCGCGCAGGCCGCGCTGCCGGGTGTGCCGTCGCCCGCGCCGCAGATGGAGATCCTGCACCTCTTCTGGGGGTCGGGCTGGGTGGTCCGACTCGTTCTGTTCATCCTGATCGGTTTCTCGATCGGTTGCTGGGGGATCGCGCTCGCGAAGAGTCGCGAGATGCGACGGGCCCAGAAGCAGTCGGCGAAGTTCATCGACATCTTCTGGGAGGCGAACAACCTCGCCACCATCCACGCCGCGAGCGTCGATCTGAAGGACAGCCCGGTGGCGCAGGTGTTTCGAGCCGGCTACCAGGAGCTGCAGCGCATGACGAAGGCCAAACGCGCCATCGACGAGGGCGAGGGCATGGCCGAGGGAGAGTTCGGCGGCATCGAGAACGTGCAGCGCGGGATGCAGCGCGCGCGCATCCAGGAGGTGACGCGCCTCGAGCGCGGGCTCACGTTTCTCGCCACCACCTCGAGCACCGCCCCGTTCATCGGCCTCTTCGGCACCGTGTGGGGGATCATGACCGCGTTCATGGGCCTCTCGACGGCGACCTCGTCCAGCATCCAGGCGGTGGCGCCGGGCATCGCCGAGGCGCTCATCGCGACCGCCGTCGGCCTCGCGGCGGCGATCCCCGCGGTCGTCATGTACAACCGCTTCGCGCGCCAGCTCCGCGTGCTGATGGCCGAGGTCGACACCTTCGCGTCCGAGTTCCTGAACATCGCGGAGCGGCACTTCTTGAAGAAGTAGGACGGCATGGCATTCGGCGGATCAGGGCAGTCCGAGGGCAGCGGCGCCATCTCCGACATCAACGTGACGCCGCTCGTCGACGTCATGCTCGTGCTGCTCGTCATCTTCATGGTGACGGCGCCGATCCTCCAACAGGGCGTCTCGATCGACCTTCCGAAGGTCGCGGGCGCACCGCTCGCGGGCGACCAGGAGCAGCTCGTCGTCAACGTCAACAAGACCGGGCAGGTGTTCCTGAACGACACCCCGATCGCGCTGCCCGCGCTCACCGAGAAGCTGGCCGCCATCCGCACCGCGCGCCCCGACCGGCAGGTGTACGTCCGCGCCGACCAGTCGGTGCCCTACGGGCAGGTGATGAAGACGATGGCGGCCGTGCGCGAGTCGGGATTGGTGAAGATCGGGCTCGTGACCGAGCCGCCCCCCGACCGACCGCGCTGAGGCGTCATGCCGAGAGCCGTGCTCATGCGAGGCACCCCGGACTGGGATCCGCAGTTCACGCGCATGGTGGGTGTGTCGGCCGCCGCGCATGCGGCGCTGCTGGTCCTCGTGCTCTTCGTGCTGCCGTTCATCACGCCCGCGCCGCTGCCGATCGTCGCGTACACGGTGGAGCTGACCGATCCGAGCTCGCTCGGTGGCAAGCTGCCGGTGGGACGTCCCGACCAGCCGATCGGACCGCGACCCGGTCCCGCCGCGAGCGGCGACACCCAGGCGCGGCAGGGCGAGCCGGTCGCCAAGCCCGAGCCGGTGGCGCCGCCTCCGAGCGAGGCCAAGGCGCCGGAGCCGCCGAAGCCGCCCGAACCGCAGAAGGCCCCCGAGCCTCCGAAGCCGCCCGAGCCGGAGGTGAAGCTGCCGTCGGTCGAGAAGCCGCCACCGCCGAAGCCCGAAGCGAAGCCGCCGGAGCCCAAGCCCGAGCCGAAGGCGGACGCCGCGAAGCCAGAGCCGCCGAAGCCGGCGCCGGCGAAGCCGCAAACGGCGAGCGCGCCGAAGCCGGCCGACGCGAAGCCGGCTGACGCGAAGCCGGCCGACGCCAAGCCGGCGGGGAAGCCGAACGGAAAGGCGGACGCGACGGCCGCCGACGGCGGCGACGCGTACGCGGCCGCGGCGGAGAAGTGGCGCGCCAAGGGCGCGAGCGGCGGTGGCGGCGGGCTCGGCGGCACCGACACCAGCGGCGGGCCGATCGGCACGCCCGGCTACGGGCCGGGTGGCGGCGGGCAGGTCGTGGGCCTCGAGTTCCTCGCCTATCAGCAGCGCGTCGTCTCGACCGTGAAGGCGGCATGGGTGAACGTCGTCACGCGCCCGGGCCTGGTCGCGAAGGTGCGCTTCCAGATCGGAGCCAACGGCGAGGTGAGTGGCGTCAAGCTCGAGCAGGCCTCCGGCGATGCGGCGTACGACGCGTCGGTGCAGCGCGCGGTGCAGCGATCGAACCCGCTTCCGCCGCCCCCCGCCCGCTATGTAAACGACTTCCGGGAGTTCGTGATCGAGTTCAAATCCGAAGAAGAGGGAGGAGGGCAAGGCCAGGGATGACCACTGCACGGCTCGTGGCGTGGATGATGGCGATGGCGATCGGCGCCGCGGCGACGCGGGCGGACGCCGTCGTCACGGGAACGATCGTCGGCCCGGGAAGCCAGTCGTTCCCGATCGCCGTCGTCCCGCTCAAGAACCTCGGCGGTGACAACGACGGATCGCTCGGCAAGACGTTCGCGCGCGTCCTGTCGAAGGACCTGGATCTCTCCGGGTACTTCAAGCTGATCGATCCCCGCACGTTCATCGAGAACCAGGCGTCCGGGATCGGGGCCGCCGAGATCGACTTCGTCGGCTGGGCCGCGCTCGGCGCGCAGGAGCTGGTGAAGGGTGGCATCAGCGTGGACGGCGACAAGGTGACCGTGGAGGTGCGCCTGTTCGACGTGCCCGGTCGCAAGGACGTGCCCGAGGTCGGCCGTCGCGTGAGCGGCGCGCGCGCCGACGTCCCGCGCATGGCGCATCGCTTCGCCGATCAGCTCCTCGAGTTCCTGACCGGCGAGCGCGGCCCGTTCGACTCGCAGATCGCGCTCACGAGCACGCGCGGCGGGCGCGGGCTCCTGAAGGAGCTCTACCTGTGGACGTTCGACCGCGACGATCCGATGCGGCTCACGAACGAGCAGACGCTCATGGCCTCGCCGCGCTGGCGGCCCGACGGCGGCGCCATCCTCTTCACGTCGTGGAAGGAGCACCAGCCCCATCTCTTCACCTTCGACATGCAGACGCGCCGGGTGAGCCGGCTCGTGCCCGGCGCCGGCGCGGTGCTGAGCGGCGCGTGGTCGCCGGACGGCTCGAAGCTCCTCGTCGCGCGCGAGGACGGCGGCAACTCGGACATCTTCCTGCTCGATCGATCGGGCGGCCTCATCCGCCAGTTGACGGACCACTGGGCCATCGACGTCTCGCCGGTGTGGGCGCCCGATGGGCAGCGTTTCGCCTTCTGCTCGGCGCGCGGCGGCTCGCCGCAGATCTACGAGATGGGCATCGACGGCTCGGGCCTGCGCCGCGTGTCGACGGTCGGGAACTACAACACCTCGCCCGCGTGGTCGCCGAAGGGCGATCGCATCGCGTATTCGACGCGCGCGGGCGGCGGCTTCCAGGTCGTCGTCGCGATGATGGACGGCACGGGCGCGAAGACGGTCACCTCGCAGGGCAGCAACGAGGATCCGTCGTGGGCGCCCGACGGTCGCTACCTCATCTTCTCGACGACGCGCGGTGGCGGGCATCATCTCGCGCTCGCCGATCGCGACGGACGCGTGCAGCGAGAATTGACCCGTGGAACAGCCGATGATACGTCGCCGTCGTGGTCTGCACGCTTGGAGTGGTGAGGTGAGGGGCATGCGGTGGATGACGGCGAAGCGGACGGCGCTGATCGCACTCTGCGTGGTGGTCGCACTCGCGGGCGCCTGTTCGACCAAGAAGAAGGGCGTCGGCGAAGAGGGCACCGGCACGGGCGAGGAAGGCCTCAGCGGCTCGAGCCTCGATCGTGCGCGCAGCGGACGCGGACCGGAAGAGGACGGCATCCTGAAGGACATCCACTTCGGGTACGACAGCGCCGAGATCGAATCGAGCGAGCGCGGCCGGCTGGACGAGAACGTCGACTGGCTGCGCCAGAACCCGCGCGCGAAGATCGAGCTCGAAGGCCACTGCGACAGCCGCGGCACCATCGAGTACAACCTCGGCCTCGGCGCCAAGCGCGCCAAGGCCGTGAAGGACTACCTCGTCGGCCAGGGGATCGGCGGCGACCGCATCTCCACCATCAGCTACGGCAAGGAGCTGCCGCTCTGCCAGGACGAGACCGAAGCGTGCTGGGCGCGGAACCGCCGGGTTCACGCGGTGATCCTCGGGAAGTGACGCGCACGACGACACGGCTCGCGGCCGTCGGCATCGCCCTCGGGCTCGCGGGGTGCGCGACCCAGGCCGACCTGATCGCGCAGGAGCGGCGGCTGCAGTCGCAGATCTCGGATCAACGCAAGCAGATCCAGGCGATCCAGCGCGAGCTCGAGCGGGTGCGCGGGGACCTCGACGTGCCCGTGCAGCGCCCGCCGCAAGAGCACGTGATGACCGACGAGGAGCGCAAGCAGCTCGAAGCCGCCAAGCATCCGCCGGACCAGGAGCCGCCTCCCGACGCGGGCACGCCGCCGCCCGACAAGACGGCATCCGTGCCACCGCCACCCCCGGTGCCGCCTCCGGCGCCCTCCGAGGACGTGTGGGCGCGCGACGTCAGCCGCGATCAGGCGGCGATGGCCGCCAGCAACGCCCCCGAGCGCGCGGACCTGGCGCCCATCATGGACAACGTCGCGAAGAAGGACTGCGGCAAGGCGGTGGGACAGCTCAACAGCTTCGCGGCGCAGAAGAAGGAATCGCCGCTCGCGTCGAGCGCGCTCTACTGGGCGGCACGTTGCTACGCGCTGAAGGGCGATCGGAACCAGGCGATCTCCAAATTCTACGACGTCGTCACCAAGTACCCGCGCGGCAGCAAGGCGCCGGCGGCGCTCTGGGAGCAGGGGAACCTCTTCATCGAGATCGGCGACACGCCGGATGCGCGGCTGGCGCTGGGCAAGCTCATCAAGGACTACCCGAACTCGGAAGAGGCCGGGCGCGCGCGGAAGCGTCTGACCGAGCTCGATCGCTAGGACACCGACCCAAGACTGCGTCTTGGGTCGGGGAGAACGCGAGAGTGTCGCGTTCGTGATACGCGCGACGTATGGTTGTCCGGGCGTCGCTTTCCGTGACGACGTAGACGACGGCGCGGGGCGCGCCGGGCGATGCAGCTCGCGGCAGCGTGCATCGTCTGGTGCGTCCCTGCGGTGCCGCGCCAGCTTCGCGGGCCGCGGCATGCCGGTCGCGCGTGCCCGGACGCCACACTCCCGCGTTCTCCCCCGACCCAAGACGTAGTCTTGGGTCGGAGTTCAAACGCTGCGGGCCCTACGATATAGGCGGGCCGATGCGGGTCATCCGCCACCTCGCGCGGGTCGGGTCGAGGCTGCCGCGGGTCGTCCTCACGCTCGGCAACTTCGACGGTGTGCACCGCGGACACCAGGCCATCCTCGCTCGTGCGGTTGCCGAGGCACGTTCCCGCGGCGGGCAGACCGTCGCGCTGACGTTCCATCCCCACCCGGTGATGGTCCTGGCTGCGCAGCGAGCGCCCGGCATGATCCAGTCGCTCCACGACCGGCTCGCGACCCTGCGGCGCCTCGGTGTCGACGTGGCGGTCGTGCAGCGCTTCACGCGCGAGTTCGCGTCCCACGATCCGGACGCGTTCATCACGCGCGACATCCTGCCGTCGCTCGACCTCGCGCACGTCGTCGTCGGCTACAACGTGAACTTCGGCCGCAACCGCGCGGGCACGGCCGAGACTCTGCGCGCGCTCGGCGCGAGCCACGGTTTCAGCGTCGAGGCGGTGGGGCCGGTCGCCGAGGGCGACGCCGCGGTCAGCAGCTCCGGCGTCCGGCGGGCGGTCGCGGCCGGCGACGTCGCGACCGCCCGCCTGCTGCTCGGGCGACCGTACGGACTGCGGGGCCGCGTCGTGACGGGCGAGCAGCGCGGGCGGACGCTCGGGTTTCCGACCGCGAACCTCCACGTCGGCCGGCGTCTCGTCCTGCCCGCCGACGGCGTCTACGCCGTCTACGCGCGCGCGGGCGGGGCGCCGATGCCCGCGGTGCTCAACGTCGGCGTCCGGCCGACGTTCGGCGAGCTGCGGCGGACGATCGAAGCCCACGTGCTCGATTGGCAGGGCGATCTCTACGGGCGCTGGCTGGAGCTGGCATTCGTGGCGCACCTGCGTGGCGAGCGGCGCTTCTCGGGCCCCGACGAGCTCCGGCGCGCGATCGCCGACGACGTCGTGCGAGCCCGCGCCGCGCTCGCCGCCTCGCCGTGAGCGTGCGGACGCACGCCGTGCACGTCACGGCGGCGCACGAGGGCGAGCGCCTCGATCGCGTCGTCGCGACGCTGGCGGAGGTCGGCACGCGCTCGCAGGCAAAGCAGCTCGTCGACGGCGGGCACGTGCGCGTCGACGGCGTCGTGCGCAAGGCGTCGTTCGTCGTGCGCGCGGGCATGCGGATCGAGGTGGACCTGAACGTCGCGCCGCCCGCCGGCATCGAACCGGAGGCGTTGCCGCTGCGCGTCCTGTACGAAGACGCGGTGCTGCTCGCGATCGACAAGCCGCCCGGCATGGTCGTGCATCCCGCGCCCGGCGCGCGGCGCGGCACGGTCGTGAACGCGCTCCTGCACCATCTGGGCGCGCTCGAGGGCGTCGGCGCCGCCGAGCGCCCGGGGATCGTGCACCGGCTCGACAAGGACACGTCGGGCGTGCTCGTGGTCGCGCGCACGGCGGCCGCGCTGGAGGCGCTCGCGCGCCAGTTCCGCGCGCGGACGATCCACAAGCGCTACCTGGCCCTCGTCCACGGACACGTCCGCGCCGCGAGCGGAACGATCGACCGTCCGATCGGCCGCGACCCCCGCGAGCGCAAGCGCATGAGCGTCCGGGCACCGCGCGGCCGCGCCGCCGTCACGCGGTACACGGTCGTCGAGCGATTTCCGGGGGCGACGCTGCTCGCGGTGGCACCGCAGACGGGGCGCACGCACCAGATCCGGGTCCATCTGGCTGCGCTCGGCCACCCGATCGTCGGCGACGCCGTCTACGGAGGTCGCCGGCGGGGCACGGCCAGGGAGACGGCCGACGCGCTCGCGGCCTGCCCGCGGCAGGCGCTGCACGCCCAGGCGATCACCTTCGTGCACCCGGCGAGCGGGACCGAGGTCCACCTCGAGGCGCCGCTCCCGGCGGACCTGTCGGGGGTGTTGGATACGTTGCGCAAGCTCGCGAGGACATTGAAAAATCCGTCCCTCAAAACTTGACAGGCAGCTTCCCTTTCCGTACTGTCACGGACGTTCCGTCACGCCTAGCGAGCCCGCCTGAGCGAGGTCGCCGTTTTCATCCTGCGCAACATGATCGTTCGGAGGGGAGTGCTGCATCGAGCGGTGGTGGAGGGGTGCGTGTGAGTGCACGGCAGCGATCAGGCGAGAGCGCGGTGCGCGTGCGGTCCAAGGCCGCCGTCGTGCCGATCGTGGAAGAGGTCGAAACACCCGAGGCGCCGCGCGCGGGGGTGGCCGACGAGGAGCCGCCCCCGCTCGATCTGAAGAGCCTCAAGGCCGAGAGCATCGCCGATCTCGCCACGCTCGCGCGCGAGCGCCGCATCGAAGGCGCGTCCACCATGCGCAAGCAGGAGCTGATCTTCTCCATCCTGCAGGCGCAGGCCGAGCAGAACGGCCAGGTGTTCGCCGAGGGGGTGCTCGAGATCCTGCAGGACGGCTTCGGCTTCCTGCGCGCGCCCGACTACAACTACCTGCCGGGTCCGGACGACATCTACGTCTCGCCGAGCCAGGTGCGGCGCTTCAACCTGCGCACCGGCGACGTCGTCTCCGGACAGATCCGCGCCCCGAAAGAGGGCGAGCGCTACTTCGCGCTCCTCAAGGTCGAGAAGATCAACTTCGAGTCACCCGAGCAGGCGCGCGACAAGATCCTGTTCGACAATCTCACGCCGCTCTACCCGAACGAGCAGCTCCACCTCGAGAACGATCCCGGCGAGGTGACGACGCGCATCATCGACCTGCTGACGCCCATCGGGAAGGGGCAGCGCGGGCTCATCGTCGCCGCGCCGCGCACGGGCAAGACCGTGATGCTGCAGAACATCGCCCGTGGCATCACGGCGAACCACCCCGAGGTCGTCCTCATCGTGCTGCTGATCGACGAGCGCCCCGAAGAGGTGACCGACATGCAGCGCTCGGTGTCGGGCGAGGTCGTGAGCTCCACCTTCGACGAGCCGCCGACGCGGCACGTGCAGGTGGCCGAGATGGTCATCGAGAAGGCGAAGCGCCTGGTCGAGCACGGGCGCGACGTCGTGATCCTGCTCGACTCGATCACGCGGCTCGCGCGCGCCTACAACGCGACGGTGCCGCCGTCGGGCAAGGTGCTCTCCGGCGGCGTCGACTCGAACGCGCTGCGCGGCCCGAAGAAGTTCTTCGGCGCCGCCCGCAACATCGAGCACGGCGGCAGCCTCACCATCATGGGGACCGCGCTCGTCGATACCGGCAGCCGCATGGACGAGGTGATCTTCGAGGAGTTCAAAGGCACCGGAAACATGGAGATCCACCTCGACCGGCGCCTGATGGACAAGCGCGTCTTCCCGGCGATCGACGTCGCCCGCTCCGGCACGCGCAAGGAGGAGCTCCTGCTCGCGGCCCCGGTGCTGAACCGCGTCTGGATCCTGCGCAAGCTGCTCACGCAACTGAACACCGTGGAGGCGATGGAATTCCTCCACGACAAACTCGGAGGGACGAAGGCGAACCGCGAGTTCCTGGACTCGATGAGCCAGTGACCCGGGAGACGTCGTCGTTGCCTCGACCCTTGCATTTCTGCTAGAGAGCACCGTTTCGCGAGACAAACTATGACGGATGTGACGATGAAGAATCTGCTCGAAGCGGGCGTCCACTTCGGGCATCAGACGAGCCGCTGGAACCCGAAGATGAAACCCTACATCTTCGGCGCGCGAAACGGAATCTACATCATCGATCTGCAGCAGACGGTGAAGATGTTCCGTGACGCGTACACCTTCGTGCGCGACCGCATCGGGCAGGGTGGACAGATCCTGTTCGTGGGCACCAAGAGCCAGGCGCAGGATGCCATCCGCGAAGAGGCCGAGCGGTGCGGCGCGTTCTACGTGAACACGCGCTGGCTCGGCGGCACGCTCACGAACTTCCAGACCATCCGGCAGTCGATCGAGCGCCTGAAGAAGCTCGACGACATGCTGGAGGATCCGCAGATGCTGAACGCGTTCACCAAGCGCGAGCTCATCGGGCTCCGCCGCGAGCGCGAGAAGCTCCTCCAGTCGCTCGGCGGCATCAAGGCGATGCGGAAGCTCCCCGACCTGCTCTTCGTGATCGATCCCTCGAAAGAGGAAATCGGCGTGCGCGAGGCGAACAAGCTCGGCATCCCGGTGGTCTCGGTGGTCGACACGAACTGCGACCCCGACCTGATCGACTACAAGATCCCGGGCAACGACGACGCCATCCGCGCCATCCGGCTGTTCTGCGCCGCCATCGCCGAGGCCGTGATCGAGGGCCGCAATCTCTACGAGGAGCGCCAGCGCGGGGCGGGGCAGACGGGCGGCTCGGACGAGGGCGACGAGGCTCCGGCCGGGGGTGACGGCGAGGCGCTGGAGGCCCATCAGGTATGAGCCTCGAGTTCGTCCGCGAGCTGCGCGACAAGACCGGCGCGGGGCTCGTCGATTGCCAGAAGGCGCTCGCCGAAGCGGGCGGGGACGTCGACAAGGCCCTGCGGGTGCTGCGCGAGAAGGGGCTCGCCAAGGCCGCGAAGAAGAGCGGACGGGCGGCCACCGACGGCGCCATCGGCGCGTACATCCATCCGGGGTCCAAGGTCGGCGTGCTGATCGAGGTCAACTGCGAGACCGACTTCGTCGCGAAGACCACGGAGTTCCAGACCCTCGTGAAGGACCTCGCCATGCAGGTCGCCGCCGCCGCACCGCGCTACGTATCGCGCGAGGACGTGCCGGCGAGCGAGATCGAGAGCGAGCGCGCGATCTACCGCAAGCAGGCCGAGGCCAGCGGCAAGCCACCGCAGGTGATCGAGCGCATCGTCGACGGCCAGGTCGAGCGGTTCTACAAGGACGTCTGTCTGCTCGAGCAGGCGTTCATCAAGCAGAGTGACCGCACGATCGGCGATCTCGTGAAGGAAGCCATCGTGCGGTTCGGGGTGAACGTGGCGGTCCGTCGCTTTGCTCGCTATCAGCTCGGGGAGATGCAGGAGCGGAGTGACGGAAAGGAGGACGCCGCTGGAGGCACGTCCGGAGCCTGACCAGGCACCGGTGACGACCGGTGCGCCGCGCTACCGTCGCGTCCTCCTGAAGCTCAGTGGAGAGGCGCTGTCGGGCGCTGGCGGCTACGGGATCGACCCGGAGGTGCTCCGGGACTTCGCCATCGAGCTGCGCGACGTGCACGCCGCCGGCTGCGAGCTCGCCCTGGTGATCGGCGGCGGCAACATCTTCCGAGGGCTCACCTCGGGCGCCAGGGTCGGGATCGATCGCGCGACCGGCGATTACATGGGGATGCTCGCGACCGTCATCAACGCCCTCGCCATGCAGGACGCACTCGAGAAGCTCGGCGTTCCCACGCGCGTGCAGTCGGCCATCGGCCTGCACCAGGTCGCCGAGCCGTACATCCGGCGCCGCGCGGTCCGGCACCTCGAGAAGGGCCGGGTCGTGATCTTCGCCGCCGGCACCGGCAACCCCTTCTTCACGACCGACACGGCGGCGAGCCTGCGCGCCATGGAGATCGGCGCCGAGGTCATCTTCAAGGCCACCCGCGTCGACGGCGTCTTCGACGCCGACCCGTTGAAGCACCCCGACGCCCGCCGTTTTGACGAGCTCACCTACATCGACGTACTCAATCGCCAGCTCCAGGTGATGGACGCCACCGCGATATCGCTGTGCATGGACAACAGCATGCCGATCCTCGTCTTCAACCTGATGCGCCCGGGCAACATCATGCGCGCGGTGTCGGGCGAGCGGATCGGGACGCTGGTGCACGGAGGCCGCGCATGACGAACGAAGTGATCGACGCCACGAAGAAGGAGATGGACGCCACGGTCGCCGCCTTCAAGAAGGAGCTGGGTCACGTGCGCACCGGCCGCGCGACGACGCAGCTCCTGGACGGCATCATGGTCGACTACTACGGGACGCGCACGCCGCTGAACCAGGTGGCCACGTTGAACGTCCCCGAGCCGACGCTGATCGTGATCCAGCCGTTCGACAAGACCGCGGTGCAGGCGATCGAGAAGGCGATCCACACCTCGGACCTTGGGCTCACGCCGCAGAACGACGGCAAGCTGATCCGCGTCCCCATCCCGGCGCTGACCGAGCAGCGGCGCAAGGACCTCGTGAAACACGTCAAGAAGGTCGCGGAGGACTACCGGGTCTCGATGCGCAACCACCGCCGCGACGCGCTCGAGAAGCTGAAGGCGCTCGAGAAGGACAAGAAGATCACGCAGGACGACCATCGGCACGCGCACGACAAGATCGAGGCCGGCACGAAGGACGCGATCGATCGGCTCGACAAGCTCGTGAAGACCAAAGAAGACGAGATCATGGCGGTGTGAGGGTGGAGAACGGTCGCGCAAACGGTCGCGCCGACGGTCACGGGGCCAACGGCCACCGGACCAACGGCAACGGCAACGGCCACGGCCGCCTGCCCCGCCACGTCGCCGTCATCATGGACGGCAACGGGCGATGGGCCGAGCAGCGTGGTCTCACGCGCCTGCAGGGCCACCGCGTCGGGAAGGATTCCGTGCGGGCCGTCGTCGAGTCGGCGCGCCGCCTCGGCGTCGAATACCTGTCGCTGTTCGCGTTCTCGACCGAGAACTGGCACCGCCCGCCCAAAGAGGTCGACGGCCTGATGCACCTCCTGCGCCGCTACCTCGCGAGCGAAGTCGACAAGATGATGAAGCACGGCATCCGGCTCATCGCCGTGGGGACGCTGCGCCGGCTGCCGCCTGCGGTGCGCGAGGCGCTGCGCTCGGCCATCGCCGCGACCCGGGGCAACAAGGGCATGACCGTGATCCTCGCCGTCAGCTACGGCGGGCGCGAGGAGCTGACGCGCGCCATGCGCGCCATGGCGCGCAAGGTGCGCCAGGGCAAGCTCGATCCCGATCGCATCACCAGCGACGTCGTCTCGCAGCATCTCGCGACCAAGGGCGTGCCGGATCCGGATCTGCTCATCCGGACCAGCGGCGAGATGCGGATCAGCAACTTCTTCCTGTGGCAGGTGGCGTACTCGGAGCTCTACGTGACCGAGACGCTGTGGCCCGACTTCCGGGAGCGCGAGTTCCAGCAGGCGCTCGCGTTCTACGAGCAGCGCCAGCGCCGCTTCGGTCGGACGTCGGCCCAGGTCGAACGCGAGGCGTCCCTGCGCGCGGCGGGTAGCTGAGCCGTTGCCGTCCGCGCTCGTCTGATCGCGTGTAGGTGAGGCGCGATGCTCCGCACGAGGCTTGCCACCGCCGCCGTCGCGATCCCCGCACTCTGGGCCTTCATCGTCTATGCGTCGCCGCCGCTGTTCGCGGGCTTCATCGTGCTGGTGACCGCGATCGCCCTGTACGAATACTTCGCGATGGCGCTGCCGGATCACGTACCGGAGCGGATCGGCGGCGCGATCCTCGGTCTCGTCGTGGCGGCTGGCGTCGCGACGCGGAATCCCGCCCTGTGGGGTGCCGCCGTGAGCATCACGGTGATCGCCGGGTTCGTATCGTTGCTGGCACGGCGCGACGACCTCCCGGGCGCCGCGCACCGCCTCGGGCTCGGCGTGCTCGGCGTCATCTACGTCGGCTTCTTCATGCCGCACACGATCCTCTTGCGCGAGCTCCCCGACGTCGGCTGGCGCTGGCTCCTCTTCACCATCGGCGCGGTGTTCGGATCCGACACCGGCGGCTACTTCGCCGGGCGTGCGTACGGCAAGCACAAGCTCATGCCGAGCGTCAGCCCGAGCAAGACCGTCGAAGGGGCGATCGGAGCCATCGCCGGCGCGGTGCTGGGCGCTCTGCTCGTGCACCTGCTGTTGCACCGCAGCCTCGGCACGCGCGAGGTGGTCTTCCTGGCCGTCGTCATGAGCGTTCTCGCGCAGTTCGGCGACCTCTGCGAGTCGGCGCTGAAGCGCGCCTTCGGGGCCAAGGACTCCGGCTGGATTATCCCGGGTCACGGTGGCATCCTGGACAGGCTGGACAGCCTGCTGTTCCCGTTCGTGTTCGCCTACTACTACGCCGCCACCCAGGGCGGCTGAGGTCGCCATGTCGATTCCCGAACCCGTCACCACCGCCGTCGCCTTCGTCGTGGCGCTGGGCGTGCTCGTCTTCGTCCACGAGCTCGGCCACTTCCTCACCGCGAAGCGGGTTGGCGTGAAGGTGCTGCGGTTCTCGATCGGGTTCGGACCCGTCTTCTGGCGCCGCAAGCGGGGCGAGACCGAGTACGCGCTCTCTGCCGTGCCTTTGGGCGGCTACGTGAAGATGCTCGGCGAGGACGCCGACGGCGACGAGCCCGTGTCCGAGGCGGATCGGCCCCGTGCCTTCTCCGCTCAGGGCCCGCTGCGCCGCGCGGCCATCATCTTCGCCGGCCCGGCGACGAACTTCGTCTTCGCCTTCGTCGTCTACGCGCTGGTGTTCGTCCTGGTCGGCGCCGCCGTGCCGTCGAACGAGCCACGCATCGGCGGCGTGTCGCCCTCGACCGCCGCGGAGCGGGCGGGGCTCAAGACGGGCGATCGCGTGCTGTCGATCGACGGGACGCCGGTCGCGAGCTGGGAGTCGCTCGCCAAGACCGTGCGGTCGTCCGAGGGCCGCTCGCTGCACCTCGCGGTCGACCGCGACGGGACGCGCCTCGAGCTCGACGTCACGCCCGAGATGCACGACCTGCCGAGCCTCGACGCGACCAGCGTCGAGCGCGCGTATCTCATCGGCATCGAGCCGTGGCGCGAGTGGGAGACGGTCGGCGTCGGCGAGGGCGTGTGGCTCGCGGCCCAGCAGACGGGTGGCGCGGCGCTCACGGTGCTGCGCGGCCTCGGGCTCATGCTGACCGGGCACGTCTCCATGAAGGAGCTCGGCGGCCCGATCGCGATCGCGCAGGCCGCCGGCCAGCAGGCCCGCAACGGCTTCTGGAATTTCGTCATGATGCTGGCGTTCCTGTCGATCAACCTGGGCGTGCTGAACCTGCTGCCGATCCCCGCGCTCGACGGCGGGCATCTGGCGCTCATCTCGATCGAAGCCGCGATCGGGCGTCCGCTGAAGCCCCGCGCACTCGAGCTGGCCCAGCAGGTCGGTGTCCTCCTGCTCGTCAGCCTGATGGTGTTCGTGTTCTACAACGACATCCATCGGCTGATTCAGGGCTGAGCTCCCTGCGCGTCCTCGGCCTCGACACCGCCACGTGGACGGCGGCCGTCGGCGTCGTCGACGACGACCGCGTGCTGGCCGAGCTCGCCGAGCCGACGCCGCGCTCGCACGTCGGCGTGCTGCCGCGCCTGGTGGAATCGGTGCTCGCGCGGGCGGGCCTCGGCTGGGGCGACGTCGACGGCCTCGCCGTCTCGATCGGGCCGGGCTCGTTCACGGGGCTCCGCATCGGGCTCGCGTTCGCGAAGGGCGTCGCCTACGCCGGCAAGCTGCCGATCGCGGCGGTCCCCACCCTCGAGGCGCTTGCCGCGGGCGTCGACGCGGGCCCCGGCACGACCATCTGGGCCGTGTTGGACGCGCGCATGCGCGAGGTCTACGCGGCGTCGTTCACGCGCACGACCGGCGGCCTCGCGCGCCGGACGCCCGACGAGGCGCTCGCGCCGGACGCGATGGCGGCGCGGCTGGACGCGTCCTGCGTCGTCGTCGGCGACGCGGTCGACGCCTATCCCGTCCTCGGGACGGCGGGTGCGCGCGTGCTGCGCCTCGAGACGCATCCGCCACGGGGCGGGGTGGTGGCGCGCCTCGGGGCGGCGCGCCTGCGTCGCGGCGAGGCGGCCGACGTCGGGTCACTTGAGCCGGCGTACGTGCGAGCGTCGCAGGCCGAGCTCGCCCAGCAGCGCCCCTCGCGTTGACAACCCTTTTTGACGCATATTAGCTACGCACTTCTTCCGCGGGGGCAGCATGGAGCAAAAAGACGAGGAGCTGATAAAGAGCCTGCTCGATCGGGAGCCGGAGCTCAGGCAGTACTACGAAGAGCACGTCGTCCTCGAACGACAGCTCGCCGACCTCCAGAACCGGGGCCACCTCACACCGGACGAGGAGGTCGAGAAGAAGCGGATCCAGAAGCTCAAGCTCGCCGGCAAGGACAAGATCATGGCGATCCTGTCCAGGCATCGGCCCCACTGACGTGCGGCACATCATCTCGGTTCTGGTCGAGAACGAGTTCGGCGTCCTCGCCCGCGTCGCCGGCCTCTTCAGTGGCCGCGCTTTCAACATCGAGAGCCTCTCGGTCGCCGAGACCCTCGACCCGACGGTCTCGCGCATCACGCTCGTCACCCGCGGTGACGATCAGGCGCTGGCGCAGATCGAGCGGCAGCTCGAGAAGCTGGTGCCCGTCATCAAGGTCACCGACTTCGTCGACACGGCCCACGTCGAGCGCGAGCTGGTGCTGATCAAGGTCGCCGCCGAGGAGAAGACGCGCAGCGAGTTCCTCAACGTGGTCGACATCTTCCGCGCCAAGATCGTCGACGTCTCGCGCCGCTCCTACATCGTCGAAGCGACGGGTGCCGAAGAGAAGGTCAACGCGCTGATCGAGCTGCTGAAGCCGATCGGCATCAAAGAGATCGTTCGGACGGGGAAAGTCGCCATGTTCCGCGGCACGGAGACGTTCACGATCGACGGGAACGACAAGGAACGTGCAGCATGAACGTCCACCACGACCAGGACATCTCGATCGATCCGCTCAAGGGCAAGAAGATCGCCATCATCGGCTACGGCAGCCAGGGCCACGCCCACGCGCTGAACTTGAAGGACAGCGGCATGGACGTGCGCGTCGGGCTGCACGAGAAGAGCGCGTCGCGACCGAAGGCGGAGGGCGCCGGCCTGCGCGTCGTCGACACGGCGACCGCCGCGAAGGAGGCCGACGTCGTCATGATGCTCGTCCCGGACGAGCAGGGCGCCGAGATCTACGAGCGCGACATCCTGCCCGGGCTCGCCAAGGGCAAGTACCTGGCCTTCGGCCACGGCTTCAACATCCACTTCAAGAAGGTCGTGCCGCCCGCGGACGTGAACGTCTTCATGGTGGCGCCGAAGGGCCCGGGGCACCTCGTGCGCAGCGAGTACCAGAAGGGTCGCGGCGTGCCGTGTCTGCTCGCCGTCCAGCAGGACCCGAGCGGCAACACGAAGCAGGTCGGCCTCGCCTACGCCAAGGCCATCGGCGGCGCCCGCGCCGGCGTCATCGAGACCACCTTCAAGGACGAGACCGAGACCGATCTCTTCGGCGAGCAGGCCGTGCTGTGCGGCGGCCTCACGGAGCTGATCCGCGCCGGCTACGAGACGCTCGTCGAGGCGGGCTATCCGCCGGAGATGGCGTACTTCGAGTGCCTGCACGAGGTGAAGCTCATCGTCGACCTCATCTACGAGGGCGGCATCGCGAACATGCGCTACTCGATCAGCAACACGGCCGAGTACGGCGACATGACGCGCGGCAAGCGCGTGGTGACCGACGAGACGCGCAAGGCGATGCGGCAGATCCTCTCCGACATCCAGTCGGGCAAGTTCGCCGACGAGTGGATGACGGAGTACCGCTGCGGCCTGCCGCACTTCCGCGAGCTGCGCAAAGAGGCGGAGAAGCACCCCATCGAGGGCGTGGGCTCGCGCCTGCGCGGTCTCATGCCGTGGCTGAAGAGCGAGCGCCTCGTCGATCGGTCGCGCAACTGACGATGCAAGGGCGGGCCGGGATCGCGCCCGAAGGATGGGCCGTCATCTGGACGGCCGCGGGCGTCCTCGGCACCGTCGCCATCGTGGGCACGCTCGCCGGCCATCCGGCCTCGCTCGTGCCGCTTCTGCTCGGCGTCGCGTTCTCGCTCTACTTCTTCCGCGACCCCGAGCGGCAGGCGCCGGCCGATCCGCGCGCGGTCGTCTCGCCGGCCGACGGCCGTGTGATCGACGTGTCGCCGGTGCGCGAGGACCACTTCCTCCACGCCTCGACCACGAAGGTCAGCATCTTCATGTCGCCGCTCGACGTCCACGTGAACCGGAGCCCCGTGGACGGGCGCATCACGGCCCTCGAGCACACGGCGGGCAAGTTCCGCGCCGCGTTCCACGACAAGGCCTCGCTCGACAACGAGCGCAACGCGATGGTGCTCGAGGCCGGCGGGCGCCGCTTCCTCGTCGTGCAGATCGCGGGAGCGCTCGCGCGCCGCATCGTGTGCCGCCGCGCGGTCGGCGACGGGCTCGGACGGGGCGAGCGCTACGGCCTCATCATGTTCGGCTCGCGTGTCGACGTGTACCTGCCCGCGGGCGTCGAGCCCGCGGTCACGAAGGGCGATCGCGTCTCGGCCGGCTCGAGCGTGCTCGCACGGTTGCCGGAGGTCTGAATGTCGCTGAACCTCGTCGTGCCGCCCGGGGAGCGCCGCCGTCGCATTCCGCCGCTGCGCAGCGGCGTCTACGTTCTGCCGAACCTGTTCACGACCGGCGGCCTCGTCGCCGGCTTCTACTCCATCATCTGCACCCACAACGCCGCGCTCAATTCGGACAAGCGGGCGTTCCAGCTCGCGGCGGTGATGATCATCGTCGCGCAGCTGTGCGACATGCTCGACGGGCGCGTGGCGCGTCTCACGCGCTCGACCAGCTCGTTCGGCATGCAGTACGACTCGCTCGCCGACCTGATCGCGTTCGGCGTCGCGCCGGGCTTCCTCGTCTACACGTGGGCGCTCACGCCATGGGGACGCTGGGGCTGGCTCGCGGCGACGCTCTACGTCGTGTGCGCGGCGCTCCGCCTCGCGCGCTTCAACGTGCAGGTGACGACCGTCGAGAAGCGCCACTTCCAGGGCCTGCCGTCGCCCGCCGCCGCCGACGTGATCGCGGCGACGGTGCTGCTCTTCTACTACCTGCGCGGCCAGGGCACGCCGGCCAAGCACGTCCTCATGCTGATCGTCATCTTCGCGGTCGCGGCCCTCATGGTGAGCGAGATCCGGTACTTCTCGTTCAAGGAGGTCCACGTCCACCGGCGCCATCCGTTCCCGGTCCTGCTCGGCCTGATCATCGTCGCGCTGCTCACGATCGGCGCGCCGGTGCCGATGCTGTTCCTCGGCACGACCAGCTTCGCGCTCTCGGGACCGGTCGGCGCCGTCTGGCGCATCGCGACCACGCGGCGCCGGCGCGCCGCGGGCGGCCCCCCGTCCGCCGCAGCAACCGACGTGCGAGCTTGACACGCGGCAGACGGGCCGGTAACCCACGATCAACATGATCGTTCGCGCCGCACGTCTGCACGCGCTGCTTCCGGGCCTCATCCTTACCAGCCCGCCCGGGGGCTTCGTGCGAGCGTAGGGCGCAAAACCAACGCTCTCGACGAGAAGCCACGGGCGGGCCCAAACCCACCGTGGCTTCCGTGTTTTTTGGGAGCGCTTGGGGTAGGGTCCGGCCGGGCGGAAAGGGGACCCACCATGGACCGGGTACAGATCTTCGACACGACGCTGCGCGACGGGGAGCAGTCCCCCGGCGCCACCATGAACATCGAGGAGAAGCTGGCGATCGCGCGCCAGCTCGAGCACCTCGGCGTCGACGTGATCGAGGCGGGCTTTGCGGCGTCGAGCGACGGCGACTACGAGGCCGTGCGGCGTGTCGCCGCGGTGGTGACCAAGCCCGTCGTCCTCTCGCTGGCGCGCACGCGCGAGCAGGACATCGACCGCGCGATCCGCGCCGTCGAGAAGGCGCACCACCCCGGGATCCACGTGTTCATCGCGACGTCCGACATCCACCTGAAGCACAAGCTCATGATGAGCCGGCAGGACGTGCGCGACGCCGCCGTGTGGGCCGTGCAAAGGGCGAAGAAGCACCTCGACTACGTCGAGTTCTCGGCCGAGGACGCGTCGCGGAGCGACCTCGACTACCTGATCGAGGTGTTCGCCGCGGTGATCGAGGCGGGTGCCCGCGTGATCAACGTGCCGGACACGACCGGGTACGCGATGCCCGACGAGTACGGGGCCCTGTTCCGCACGCTGCGCAGCCGCGTTCCCGGGGCCGACAAGGTCGTCTGGAGCACGCACTGCCACAACGACCTGGGGCTGGCCACGGCCAACTCGCTGGCCGCCGTCCAGAACGGGGCGCGCCAGATCGAGTGCACGATCAACGGCATCGGCGAGCGCGCCGGCAACACCGCCATGGAAGAGGTCGTCATGGCGATGCGCACGCGCAACGGCCAGTTCAAGGTCGACACCGGGATCGTGAGCGAGGAGATCTACGCGACCAGCCGCCTGGTCTCGCAGATCACCGGCCTCGCGGTGCAGGTGAACAAGGCGATCGTGGGCGAGAACGCGTTCGCGCACGAGGCCGGCATCCACCAGGACGGCGTGCTGAAGTACCGGCAGAACTACGAGATCATGACGCCCGAATCGATCGGGCTCGCGTCGAACCGCTTGGTTCTCGGCAAGCACTCCGGACGCCACGCCATCGTCGCCCGCATCCGCGAGATGGGGCTCGACACGGCCGAGGTCGACATGAACCGCCTCTTCGAGCGCTTCAAGGCGCTCGCCGACACGAAAAAGGCGGTCTATGACGAGGACCTCATCTCCCTCGTCGCGCAGGAGTCGACGCGCGGCGTGCGCGATCGCTACGAGCTCACGTACCTGAACGTCACGTCGTCGAGCATGGCCGTCCCCCACGCGACGGTGAAGATCCGCATCGATGGCGAGGAGCACATGGGCCACGCCGCCGGCGACGGCATGGTCGACGCGTGCTTCAAGGCGATCAGCGACTTGACCGGCATGCACCCGCGCCTCGACCGCTACGTCGTGAAGGCGATCACCGGCGGCACCGACGCGCTCGGCGAGGTGTCGTGCATGGTGTCCGAGAACGGCATCACCGTCATGGGGCAGGGCAGCCACACCGACATCATCCAGGCGAGCGCGCTCGCCTATCTGAACGCGCTCAACAAGCTCGAATACCGCCGTCTCGCGCGCACGGGCGACGCGCCGGCACGGGCGGAGGTGGGTCCGTGACGCGAGCCGTGGTGGCCGTCTTCCCGGGCGACGGAATCGGGCCCGAGGTGACGGCCGAGGCGGTGGCGGTCCTCGAGCTCGTGGCGCCGCGTCACGGACTCGAGATCCGCTTCGATCCCGGTCGCATCGGCGGTGGCGCGATCGACGCCACCGGCGAGCCGCTCCCCGCCTCGGAGCTCGAGCGGGCGCGCGCCGCCGACGCCGTGCTGCTCGGCGCCGTCGGCGGCCCCAAGTGGGACGATCCCAAGGCGCCCGTCAGGCCGGAGCAGGGTCTTCTGGGCCTCCGCAAGGGGCTCGGCGTCTACGCAAACCTCCGCCCCGTGTGGACGGTGCCCGCGCTCATGCGCTCGTCGGCGCTCCGGCCCGAGGTGCTCGACGGCGTCGATCTCGTCGTCATCCGCGAGCTCACGGGCGGCATCTACTTCGGACAACCGAGCGAGCGGCGCACCACGGCCAAGGGTCGCGAGGCGATCGACACGTGTCTGTACACCGAGGCCGAGGTCGCGCGCCTCGTGCGCGCGGGCTTCGCGCTCGCCCGCCAGCGGCGCAAGAAGGTGACGTCGGTCGACAAGGCGAACGTGATGTCCACCTCCCGCCTGTGGCGCGAGGTCGCGAGCGAGGTCGCGCGCGAGCACCCGGACGTGACCTTCGAAAGCGTGCTCGTCGACGCAATGGCGATGCACCTGATCCGCCGCCCGCGCGACTTCGACGTCATCGTCACCGAGAACCTGTTCGGCGACATCCTGACCGACGAGGCGTCGATGCTGGCGGGCTCGATGGGCATGCTGCCGTCGGCGTCGCTCGCGGGCGCCCCGGAGCCGGGGACGCGCTGCACGGGTCTCTACGAGCCGATCCATGGCTCCGCGCCCGACATCGCGGGGCAGGACAAGGCGAACCCGCTCGCCGCGATCCTCTCGGGCGCGATGCTGCTGCGCTACTCGCTCGCCGCGCCCGCGGCCGCCGACGAGATCGAGCGCGCGGTCGGCACCGCGCTCGCCGCCGGCCACCGGACGGCCGACCTCGCCGGTCCGGGCGAGCACGCGATCGGGTGTCGCGCCATGGGGCGCTTCGTTCGCGAGCGGCTCGGAGGTCGCTGATGGCAGGCGAGGCGCTCACGGTCGCGGTCGTGGGAGCCACGAGCCTCGTCGGGGAGGAGCTGGTGCGCCTGCTCGGCGAGCGCCAGGTCCCGGTCGGCGACCTGCGCCTGCTGGGCTCGCTGCGTACCGCCGGCCGCAAGGTCGACGAGGCGACGATCGCGCTCGTGGGCCCCGATGCGTTCGACGGCGTCGACGTCGCCTTCTTCGCCGCGGGGCCGACGGTTGCGGGCGAGCACGTCGAGTCGGCGCTGCGCGCGGGCGCCATCGTCGTCGACGTGTCGAGCCGCTTTCGGCTCGACGAGACCGTTCCGCTCGTCGTGCCCGAGGTGAACGCGCACCTCCTCTCGGCACCCATCCGGCCGCAACTGGTCGCGAGCCCGAGCAGCACTTCGGTGGCGCTCTCGGTCGTGCTGGGGCCGCTCGGCGAGGCCTCGGGCATCCGTCGCGTCGTCGTCTCGACCTACCAGGGCGCCGCCGGCGCCGGGAAGAGCGCCGTCATGCGGCTCTCGAAGGAGAGCATCGACCTCCTCTCCGGCCGCGGCGACCACGATGATGAGCGCCGGACGCGCCGCGCCTTCAACTGCATTCCGCAGGTGGGAGCGCTCGAGCCGGGCGGGGCCACCACACACGAGCTGCAGGTGGTCGAGGAGGTGCGGCGCGTGCTGGAGCGTCCGGACCTCGCCATGCACGTCACGGCCGCGCGCGTCCCGATGTTCTTCGGCATGGCGGCGAGCATCGCGGTCGAGCTCGAGGAGCCGCTCTCCGCGGAGGCGGCGCTCGACGTCCTGCGCAGCGCACGCGGCATCCTCGTCCACGAGGACGCGCCCGACACGCTGCCGACCCCGGCCGACGTGATCGGCTCGCAGGCGACGCACGTGGGGCGCGTGCGGAGCGACCCGACGGTCGCGAGCGGCGTCGCGCTGTGGGTCGCGCTCGACAGCATCGAGAAGGGCGCGGCTCTGAACGCGGTCGAGATCGCCGAGATCCTGCTGCGCGGGCGGACGTGAGCGATGGGCACCGGAGAAGCCTGGCGCGACGCGACGGTGGCGGCGTCCTTCGCCGCCGAACGCGCGGCGCGTGTTCCCGAGAGCCGCACGCAGATCGAGCTGCTGCTGCGCATCGTGCGCGGGCGACTTCGCGGCACGACCCGCGTCGTCGACCTGGCCTGCGGCGACGCGGTGCTGCTGGCGGCGCTCCTGGACGCGTTGCCGGAGGCGAGCGGTACGGCGCTCGACTACTCGCCGGCCATGCTCGACCTCGCCCGCGACCGCCTCTCCCGCTTCGGCGATCGCGCCCGCGTGGCCGCGATCGATCTGCGCACGCCGGACTGGCGTGCGGCGGCGCCGGGGCCCGTCGACGTCGTCGTCTCGGGCTTCGCGATCCATCACCTGCCCGACGAGCGCAAGCGCGGCGTCTACCACGAGATCTTCGAGCTGCTCGCGAAAGGCGGAACCTTCCTCAACCTCGAGCACGTGGCGAGCGCGACGCCCGCCGTCGAGGCGCTCCACGACGACGCGATCGTCGCCCATCACGTCGCCGCGGCGCGCGCCGCCGGCAAGGACGTCGATCCCGTCGCCCAGCGCGAGGCATACGACGCCCGCCCCGACAAGGCCGACAACATCCTCGCGCCGGTGTGGACGCAATGCGAGTGGCTGCGCGCGATCGGCTTCGTCGACGTGGACGTGTTCTGGAAGTGGTTCGAGCTCGCGCTGTTCGGCGGAACGAAGCCGTGCAGCTGAAGCTCGTCGTCGAGTACGACGGGACCGACTACCTCGGCTGGCAGCTCCAGCCCGACGGCCCGACCGTGCAGTCCGTGCTCGAGCAGGCGCTCGCGACGGCCCTGCGCGAGCCGGTGCGCGTCCGCGTCGCGGGACGCACGGACGCCGGCGTGCACGCGTGCGGGCAGGTGGTGTCGGTGCCGGTGGCGAGCGTGCCCGAGGACCTGCGGCGCTTCACGCTCAGCGTGAACGCCCTCACGCCACGCGACATCGCCGTGCGCGACGTGTCGGTCGTCGACGACGCCTTCGATCCGCGCCGCCACGCACGGAGCCGCGTCTACGAGTACCGTCTCCTCACCAGCCGCACGCCGTCGGCGTTCTGGCACCGGTACGCGTGGCACCATCCGCAGCCGCTCGACGCGGGCGCGATGGCGAGCGCGGCGGCGGCGCTCCTGGGCGAGCACGACTTCACCGCGTTCTGCGCGGCCGACGCCGACCCGATGCAGTCGACCGTGCGGCGCGTGCTGGTGAGCGAGGTCCGGCGCGACGGCGATCTGCTCGTCTACCGGATCGAGGCGACCGCGTTCCTGAAGCACATGGTGCGGAACGTCGTCGGCACCCTGGTGGAGATCGGCCGGGGCGAGCGCCCGATCCGCGCGCTCGGCGACGTGCTCGCCGGATGCGATCGGCGCCGGGCCGGCGCGACGGCCCCGCCCCACGGACTCACGCTCGTGCTCGTGCGCTACTGATCCGTGCCGGGCAGGCGCCTCGGCTCCTGGGGGTCAACATCCTGACACGTTGTTCAGGCCTGGGCAGCTCGCAGGCCCCATGCGCCCGCACGCGCCCGCGTTCGCAGGGCGTTTTTCCTGGCCCCGACCTTGCTCTCTAGTGGTCGGTGGTGTGGTGGTGGTCAGCGGCGGGGACGGCCCCGGGGGTTGGCGCGCCATTCGCGGAGGCGCTCGGCGATGACGCGCTCGAACCCGCGGTCGGTGGGCTCGTAGTACCGCTGCTTCACGAGCGCGTCCGGCAGGTACTGCTGCTCGACGACGGCGTCGGGATGGTCGTGGGGGTAGGCGTAGCCGCGCCCGTAGCCGAGGTTCTTCATGAGCGGGGTGGCTGCGTTGCGGAGGTGGGCCGGCACGGGGAGCGCGCCGGTGCGCCGCACGTCCTCGCTCGCTGCCGCCATGGCCTTCATGGAGGCGTTCGACTTGGGGCAGGTGGCGAGGAAGGTCGCGGCCTGCGCGAGCGGAATGCGTCCCTCGGGCAGGCCGACGAAGTGCACGGCGTCCTTCGCGGCGACCGCGACCTGCAGCGCCTGGGGCTCGGCGTTGCCCACGTCCTCGGACGCGAAGATGACCATGCGCCGCGCGATGAAGAGCGGATCCTCGCCGGCTTCGAGCATCCGCATCATCCAGTAGACGGCAGCGTCGGGGTCGCCGCCGCGCAGGCTTTTGATGAAGGCGGAGATGATGTTGTAGTGCTCCTCCCCGCCCTTGTCGTAGCGGAGCGCCTTCTGCTGCGCGGACTCCTCGACGATCGCGAGGTCCAGACGAGGCGTGCCGTGGGCCTTTGCGACCCGCGCCGCGAGCTCGAGCGTGCCGAGCGCGATGCGTGCGTCGCCGTCCGCCCGCTCGAGCAGGAAGGCGCGGGCGGCCGGATCGAGCGTCAGGCCGAGCTTCCCGAGGCCGCGCTCCGGGTCGGTCACGGCGCGATCGACGAGGATCCCCACCTCGTCGGCGGTGAGCGGCTCCAGCACCAGCACGCGCGTCCGCGAGAGGAGGGGGGCGATCACCTCGAACGAGGGGTTCTCGGTCGTGGCGCCTATCAGCACGATCGTCCCGGCTTCGACGTGCGGCAGGAAGGCGTCCTGCTGCGCCTTGTTGAAGCGATGGATCTCGTCGACGAAGAGGACGGTCGGGCGGCCGGTGCGGGCGAGCTCGGCCTCGGCCTCCTCGACGATCGCGCGCAGCTCCTTCACGCCCTGCAGCACGGCGGAGAAGGTGACCGACGGCCCGCCGGCCGCGGCGGCGAGCAGATGTGCGAGGGTCGTCTTGCCGCTCCCGGGCGGTCCCCACAGGATGAGCGACTCGACGCGACCGCCGGCGAGCAGATCGGAAAGCAATCGACCCGGCCCGAGGATGTGCTGCTGTCCGACGAACTCGTCGATCGTCCGCGGCCGCATCCGTTCGGCGAGGGGCGCGGCCGCCCCCGGTTTGCGCTGCCGCGGTGGGGTGGTCGGGAACAGCTCGGACTGCTGCCGGGGCATGAAACGGCTCGTATCACGGCCCTTTCGGCCTGGCACCCGCAGGCCGAGCATGGTAGGAGCGACGGGCGGCGAGGGGTGGAGATGGGGCGCATCCGGACGGTCGGTCTCGTGGTGAAGCGCGGCCGGCCGCGCGCCGCGCGACTGGCCGCGCGCATGATGGCGATGCTGCGCCGGCGCCGGATCAAGGTCCTGCTCGACGTCGACGCGCGGATGAAGGGCGCTCCCGCCCTCGCCAAGGCGGCGCTGGCCCGCCACTGCGACCTCATCGTCGTCCTCGGGGGCGACGGCACGCTGCTCTCGATCGCCCGCCACGCCGACGCGCGGACACCCATCCTGGGCGTCAACATGGGTGAGCTCGGCTTCCTGACCGAGGTCGTCGAGTCCGAGGCCCTGCGCATGCTGGGGCGCGTCCTGGCGGGCGACTACGAGCTCGACCGCCGGTTGACCCTCAACGCCTCGCTCGAGCACGGCGGCCGGACGGTGCGGAAGTTCCGGGTCCTGAACGACGTCGTCATCTCGAACGGCAGCCTCGCCCGCATCGTCGAGTTCAGCGTGCTGGTCGACGACCAGCCCCTCGCGAGCTACCGCGCCGACGGCCTCATCGTGGCGACGCCGACCGGGTCGACCGCCTACTCGCTCTCGGCGGGGGGGCCCGTGGTCGAGCCGACCGTCCAGGCCTTGCTCGTCTCCCCCATTTCGCCGCATACGCTTTCGAACCGTCCCGTGGTGCTGCGGCCGGAGGCCGTCGTGCGGATCGTGGTGGCGGAGAAGGAGAAGGACGCGATTCTCACGATCGACGGACAGGAGACCATGGCGCTCGCGGGACACGACGTCATCGTCGTGCGGCGCGGGCGCTCGGCGGTGTCGCTCGTGCGATCGCCCGATCGCACCTACTACGACGTGCTGCGCTCCAAGCTCGGTTGGGGCGCGCGACAGGGAGGCGAGCATGCTGCGCACGCTGCGCGTCTCTGACCTCGCCATCATCGACGAGATCGAGCTCCTGTTCGAGCCCGGCTTCAACGTGCTCACGGGAGAGACGGGCGCCGGCAAGTCGATCCTGCTGCACGCGCTCGACGTGACGCTCGGCGGGCGGCCCGACGCCGACCTCGTCCGCGGCGGCGCCGAGGAGGCGGTGGTCGAGGCGCTCTTCACCGAGGTCCCGATGGCGGCGTGGGAGCAGCTCGACGAAGCCGGCATCCGGCGCTCGAACAACGACGAGCTGGTGATCCGGCGGGTGATCGCGGCGGGCGGGCGGAGCCGCGCCTACGTGAACGGCTCGCTCGCGAACCTGGCGCTCCTGCGCGAGATCGCGCCGCGGCTGATCCGGGTCTACGGCCAGGACGAGCACCAGGCGCTCCGCCGCGTGGAGGGGCATCGCGAGATGCTCGACGCCGTCGGCGGCCTCGGCAGCACGATCGAAGAGATGCGCCGCCGCTACGTGCGCTTCATGACCGCGAAGCACGCGCTCGACGAGCGCCGCGCCGTGCAGCAGGCGTCGATCGAGCGGGCCGAGCTGCTGCGCTTCCAGTTGGAGGAGCTGACGGGCGCGAACCTGCAGCCGGGCGAGGAGGACCTCGTCGCGGCCGATCGCGGCAAGCTCCTGCACGCCGAGAAGCTCGCGACGCTCGTGAATTCCGCCGAGGCGAGCCTCTACTCTGGCGACAGCGCCGCCGTCGAGTCGATCGGCCGTGCCCTCACGATCATCCGCGAGGCCGAGCGCATCGACGCGGGTCTCGCCGGCCCGCGCGTCCTGCTGGAATCGTGTCTCGCCGAGCTGGAGGAGGCGAGCGGGGCGCTCTCGCGCTACTCGCGCACGCTGCGCCCCGATCCGGCGAAGCTGGACATGCTGGAGGAGCGCCTGGCCGAGCTCGCGCGCTTGAAGCGCAAGTTCGGCGGCACGATCGAGGACCTGGTGAAACGCCGCGACGAGCTGCGCCGCGACCTCAATGCGGCGGAGGCGGGCGACGAAGCGCTCCACGGTCTCGTCGCGGAGGTCGAGGCGGCCGAGAAGGACGCCCTCGCGTGGGCGAAGCGCCTGGCGGTCGACCGGCGGCGTGTCGCGCATTCGCTCGAGCGCTCGGTCGCGACCGAGCTGCACGCGCTGGCGCTCGAGGGGGCACGGTTCCAGGTACGCTTCGCGGACGGCGACGATCGACCCCTCTCGGCGACCGGCTGGGACGAGGTCGAGTTCTACCTGGCGGCCAATCCCGGCGAGGAGCTGCGGCCGCTCGCGCGCGTCGCGTCGGGCGGCGAACTGTCGCGCATCATGCTCGCGCTCAAGACCCTGACGGCAGCCGAGGAGCGGAGCGCGTCGCTCATCTTCGACGAGGTCGACGCGGGCGTCGGCGGCGCGGTGGCGGAGGTCATCGGCCGCAAGCTCCGGCAGCTCGGCGTGCGGCGGCAGGTCCTGTCGGTGACACACCTGCCGGTCATCGCCGCCTTCGCCGACCATCACATCGGCGTCACCAAGCATCAGCAGAGCGGCCGCACCGTCTCGTCGGCGCGCCCGCTGTCGAACACCGAACGAGTCGCGGAGCTCGCGCGCATGCTGGGTGGCCAGCTGACGCGCGAGGCGCGCGAGCATGCCGAGCAGCTGCTCCGGCTCACGGCCTCCAAGGGAGGTCGCGCCGCGGCGGCGTCGGCGTGAGGAGGTTCATCATGCGAGAGCACGGATCGCAGCTACTCCGGACGATCAGGACGAACTGGAAGCTCACCGTCATCATCTGCGGAACGACCCTCGGCCTGGGCGGGGCCAGCTATGAGCTTGCCGTGCAGAGGAGCGCGGCGCTCCAGGACGCGGCCTGGCTCCGCCAGCGCCTGACCGAGAAGCGGGCGCTCGTGCGCGCGCTGCAGGCGGACATGGTGGCCGTCGAGCAGGCGGCCCAGCGCGTGAGCCAGATGGCGAGCATCGCGCGCGATCACAACGTGCAGGTGCGTCGCATGGCGCAGCTCGAAGAGCCGCGCGACGTCCAGTACACGCCGGCGCGCCTCGCGGCGCTCGACTACGCGACCGCGAACCGTTCGGAAGATGCCGGACGCGCGCTCGCACAGCTCGCGTTCCTGGAGGAGCAGCTCGCCGCGACGACCGACTCGCTCTCGTTGATGATGGTCCTCTCGCGCTCGCCGCGGCCGTGCCCGCCGGCGGCAACCGAGAAACCGGCGAGGAGCGGCATCGTGCAGGCGTCGCTCCGGTCCGATCTGCCCACGACCGGCGTCATTCCGTCCGGATGGCCCGTCCGCGGCGAGGTCAGCTCGCCCTTCGGCTGGCGCGACTCGCCGTACGGGCGCGGCTCGCAGCGCCACATGGGGATCGACATCCGCGCCGGCTACGGCGAGCCGGTGGCCGCCAGCGCCGGCGGCGTCGTCGTGTTCGCGGGACGCGATGCGGGCGGCTACGGCACGACCGTCGTCATCGACCACGGCCAGGACGTGAAGACGCTCTACGGGCATCTCTCGGGCGTGTACGTGCACGAGGGACAGCGCGTGGCGCGCGGCACGACCGTCGGCGCCGTCGGCAACAGCGGTCGTTCGACCGGCGTGCACCTGCACTACGAGGTGCGCGTGGGCAACGTCCCCGTCGACCCGATGCTGTACGTCAACGGCACCGGCGTGCAGCAGGTCGCGTTCGCGTCGCGCTCGCGCCAATCGCGTTGACCTCCCAGAGCCCGGACGCTATAGACCCCGTCGCCCGCCAGTTCCCGTCCCGACGTGTGGGGCCGTAGCTCAGTTGGGAGAGCGCTTGAATGGCATTCAAGAGGTCGAGGGTTCGACTCCCTTCGGCTCCACTCGCTCCTCGCCTTCGGACCGCGGATTGAATCCGCGGTCCGAGCATTCGTCCGCGCTCGCTAGCTTCTAGAGCGTCGCCGTCGCGTCGGCGACCAGGTCGCCCACCTGGTGGGTCGTGTAGCCCATCTTGCCGGCTTGCATCGACGTGAGCTTCTTCGCGACCACGTGCGCGATCGCCGCGTCGACGCGCGCGGCCGCCTCCTGCTCGCCGAGGTGGGCGAGCATCATCTGGCAGGCGGCGATCGCCGCCATCGGGTTGATCACGCCCTGGCCGGTGTACTTCGGCGCCGAGCCGCCGATCGGCTCGAACATCGAGACCGTCTCGGGATTGATGTTGCCGCCGGCGGCGATGCCCATGCCGCCCTGAATCATCGCGCCGAGGTCGGTGATGATGTCGCCGAACATGTTGTCGGTGACGATGACGTCGAACCACTCCGGGTTCTTCACCATCCACATGCAGGTCGCGTCGACGTGGGCGTAGTCGCGCTTGACGTCGGGGTAGTCGGCCTGGCCGACCTCGTGGAAGGCGCGTTCCCAGAGGTCGAAGGCGTAGGTCAGCACGTTGGTCTTGCCGCAGAGCGTGAGCGTCTTTCGGCGATTACGCTTGCGCGTGTAGTCGAACGCGTAACGGAGACAACGCTCGACGCCCTTCCGCGTGTTGATCGACTCCTGCACCGCGACCTCGTCGGCCGTGCCGCGCTTCAGCGACCCGCCGGCGCCGGCGTAGAGGCCCTCGGTGTTCTCGCGCACGACCACGAAGTCGATGTGCTCGGGCCCCTTGTCCTTCAGCGGCGTCTCGACCCCGGGATAGAGCTTCACCGGCCGTAGATTCACGTAGAGATCGAGCTCGAAGCGCAGCCGCAGGAGGATCCCCTTCTCGAGGATGCCCGGCTTCACGTCGGGATGGCCGATCGCGCCGAGCAGGATCGCATCGA
>DATJZY010000098.1 GCA_035577985.1 Candidatus Eisenbacteria bacterium | reverse complement strand
GGAGTTCGGTGCCACGCCTGGCTCCTTCCGGTACCCGCGGAACTGCCCGCGCACGAGATCTTCGGGATCGAGCGGGCGAATCGCGCGGAACACCTTCACCTGCTCGTCGCGGATCGACTCATGGTACGTCGTCAGGGGAGGCTCCATCGCGAGGAAGCTCACCACCTGCAGCAAGTGGTTCTGCACGACGTCGCGGATGGCTCCCGCCTCCTCGTAGAACCGCCCACGGCCCTGGACCCCGAAGCTCTCCGCCATCGTGATCTGGACGCTGGCGACATAGTTCCGGTTCCAGATGGGTTCGAGGAAGGTGTTGCCGAAGCGGAACATCACGAGGTTCTGGACGGACCGCTTGCCGAGGTAGTGATCGATCCGGAAGATCGACGATTCGTCGAACACGCGATGCAGCGTGGCATTCAGGGCCTGCGCGGACCCGAGATCCCGGCCGAAGGGCTTCTCGAGGACGACCCTGGCGTCACGCGCGTTACCCGCACCCTCCAGCCCTTCGACGACCGTGGCGAACATGCTGGGCGGAATCGCGAGATAGTGGAGCGGCCGCGACGCACCCGAAAGCTTCTCGTGCAGGGTGCGGTAGGTGTTCCGATCGGCGTAGTCCCCGTCGACATATTCCAGGCGGGCAGCGAGCGTCGCGAAGGCCGTCTCGTCCACACCGCCTCCGTGCGTGTCGATGCTCTCGTGGGCGCGCGCCCGAAGCTGCTCGAGCGTCCAGGCCTCGCGCGCCACCGCGACCACGGGCACGTCGAGGTGGCCGCGACGAGCCATGGCGTGCAACGTGGGGAAGATCTTCTTGTAGGCCAGATCGCCCGTAGCACCAAAGAAGACGAGCGCATCGGCACGGGGGCCGGTCACGCGCCCCCCGCCTTCTCGACGTGCCCCCCGAACCCGAACCGCATCGCCGACAGCATCCGATCCTGGAACTCCGCCTCACCGCGCGAGGCGAAGCGCTCGAACAGTGCGGCGGCAAGCACGTGCGCCGGCACGGCCTCGTCGACCGCGGCGTCGAGCGTCCAGCGGCCCTCGCCGGAATCCGAGACCCGCCCGGTGAACCGCTCGAGCATCGGGTCGCTCGCGAGCGCCGCCGCCGTGAGGTCCAGGAGCCAGGAGGCGACGACACTCCCACGGCGCCACACCTCGGCGATGTCCGCGAGGTTCAGGTCGTACTGATAGTACTCCGGGCTGCGGAGCGGGGTCGTTTCGGCATCGGCCGTGCGGTTCCGCTTTCCGACGTTCGCGTGCCGGAGGATGCTGAACCCCTCGGCGTATGCGGCCATGAGCCCGTACTCGATGCCATTGTGCACCATCTTCACGAAGTGCCCGGCGCCGTTCTGCCCACAGTGCAGATAGCCGGCCTCGGCCGTGCTCCGCCCGTCCCGCCCCGGCGTCCGCGAAGCGCCGGCCCCGCCGGGAGCGAGGGTGGCGAAGAGCGGGTCGAGACGGCCCACGACGTCCGATTCGCCACCGATCATCAGACAGTAGCCGCGCTCGAGACCCCACACGCCGCCGCTCGTACCACAATCGACGTAGTGGAGGCCGCGCGTCGCGAGGCGCTTCGCCCGGTCGACGTCGTCCCGATAGTACGAGTTGCCACCATCGACGATCACGTCGCCCGCCGTCAGGCGCGGCACGAGTTCTTCGAGGGTGGCGTCGACGACGGCGGCGGGGACCATGAGCCACACGACGCGCGGCTTCGTGAGCCGGTCGACGAGCTCGCCGAGCGACGCGCACCCCGCGGCTCCGTCGCCGGCGAGCGCACGGACCGCGTCGGGGGATACGTCGTGCACGACGCAGTCGTGCCCGCCGCGCAGCCAGCGCCGTACCATGTTGGCGCCCATTCGCCCGAGACCGATCACCCCTACCTGCATCGTGTCCTCCCGACGTGATCTTCGCTCATGACGATGACTTCCTTGTCGTCATCCGGCCTCGACGATACCGCGGGTGCAGGTCGCCGCCGAGATCGTGAAGGACGCCCTCTGCAGACGCCATGCCGCGGCAAGAACCGGCGTTCCGCGAGAGTTTTCGACGTCGGTCGGTCCCGTACCCGGCCGGAGCTGACGAGCCGCCGTCAAAGGTGCCGACGGCTCGGCACGGCCGGGCTCTCGACGGGCTCCGGACGAGGCGCTTGCGATGGCGTGTATCCTGCACGCCGAGAGCGCCGCGGGGTTGACTGTAGAATGTGGGCTGTTGATGCGGACCGTGCGAATGCTACGGGAATGACCCTCGGTGCTCCACTGGCGGTTGGATGCCTAATGCTCGTCGCGATGGTCGTGGTCCAGGCCTTGGCGATCACGGCGATCAGTCGTTTCATCCATCGAGAGACTGAAGGGCCGAACGGGATCGACCGATGGCTGCACAACATCGGCGTGATCGTGCGGACTCTACTTCTCCTAGCTGCCGCACAGCTCGTCCAGATCGCTGCATGGGCGGAGCTCTTCATCCGTTGCGGCGAGTTCGACGGCTTCACCGTCGCGCTCTACCACTCGGCAATGAACTTCACCACGCTCGGCGACAGTGGTGTCGTCATGTCACCCGCCTGGAGACTCCTCGCGCCGCTCGAGGCCCTCGCCGGGATGCTGATGTTCGGCGTGTCGGGCGCGGTCCTCTTCAGCGTGATCCAGACGTTGATCCGGCTTCGGACGGGTCACAGACTCCTGTGATCAGGGGGGAATGAACGTGGAGGATGTTCTCGTCCGCTTCGGTTCTCTTGCAGTAAAGCGCTGCGACCATGGCGATGGCGCCGATCGCACGGCCCCCCGATACGGTTCGATGAGTCGTCATCGGCGCTGCGGTATCGCAACGACCATGCCACCCGACCGTAAAGGGTGCGGGAGCGCCAGTGGCCGTCCGGCGGGAGGTCGCGTGCCGACCGCGCGGCACGACTGCCGGGATATCGACCGGCCGGCGGGCAAGCGGCCGGCTCAGAGCTCATCCGTCCCTGGTATCGAACTTGCGATCGGGTCGTTGGCAGGAGGGTACAGCGATGGCACGGAACGTCACGCTCCTCGATCTCGTGAATGCGGTTGCAGAGCACGCGCACTCGGACAATGAGGTGATCGCGACCGTCGTCTACATGGTGAACCACGGAAACGTGCGCCTTTGCGGCACCTTCAAGGGAGCGCGCTTCGACCTGGCTGCCCTCGTCGCGGCCTGAACGAGGACCGGGACTCCCATGACCGCGGCTCGAGGGACGCGCTGCCGCCCGACCCGCACGACCCTGTTCCGGGCTGCATCGTTCGTTGGCTTCTACTTCGGCCCAGTCCTTCTGTAACGGACTTCGTGCGCGTCGAGCGATCCCAGTCGCCGTCGAAGGCCCACGCCCCGAACGCGATCGCGGCGACCTGGTCCGTGCCGATGTCCTGCAGCTCGAGCGCCTGTGCCAGACCATCGAGCGGCGCCGCATGCTGTCGACTGCTCGGCGCGCGTGCCGAGAGTCCGGCAGGCAAGTCCTGGGGCGCCTTCAGTGCGACGTCGCGCCGCCAGCAATACCCGACGTTGACGTGGCGGGGGGGTGGGGTCCCGAACGCGGCTACCGTTGGCTCGGTCATTGCTGAAAGCCTGCATGCTGACCTTGGCGGATATCAATCGAGCTCTGGACCGACTCGGGCCGGAAGCTTTAGTCCCACGCACCCGGTGGGAGCTCCCCGTCCACGTCGCCGCGCTGCGCCGGCGCGGGGCGACGGAGAGCGAGCCGGAGACCATCCTTCTGTCCCAGTGCGACGGCGTCTGGGGGCGCCCCGACGATCGGACTTCACATCGCCACGTTCCGGTTCCCTGCACCAACTGAGTGGTGCTCGTGCGCGGACGGCGGCGAGCGCTTCGAGGCAGCCGTCGAAGTCGTGGTGGTCGCGATGGCACCGTCTTACCCCCACGACCACCTGAAGGAGGGGCTAGAGGAGACCGAAGTTGAGACAACAGACGTGGACGACGGCCGATGGCGCGTTTTCCGGTGGCCCACCTCTGGGCAGTGCCGAAATGCCGACACGGCCAGCTCGGTATCGACACTGGCTAGACCTCGGCGCCGTGATCTGACGCGCCGGCGGGCTCTACCCTCGGTAGAATAGACGGCACGGGCCTTGCCTTACGAGTAGACCCCGCCATGTGGATCGTCCGACTCGCGCTCCGCCGCCCCTACACCTTCATCGTGATGGCGATGCTCATCGCCATCGGCGGCGTACTCACCATCGCGCGGACGCCGGTCGACATCTTCCCCGAGATCAACATCCCGGTCATCTCGATCATCTGGCAGTACACCGGGCTCTCGCCGAACGAGATGGAGGGCCGCATGGTCACCATCTCCGAGCGGGCGATGACCACGACCGTCAACAGCATCGAGCACATCGAGTCGCAGTCGCTCGCCGGCGTCGGGGTGATCCGCGTCTTCTTCCAGCCCGACGCGAGCATCGGGTCGGCCGACGCGGAGGTGACGGCCATCAACCAGACCCTGCTGCGGTCCATGCCACCGGGGACGACGCCGCCGCTGATCATCCGGTACTCGGCGTCCAACGTCCCGATCCTCCAGCTGGCGCTCGAGTCGCCGACGCTGAGCGAGCAGCAGCTCTACGACTACGGCCTCAACTTCATCCGGACCCAGCTCGCGACCGTGCAGGGCGCGCAGGTGCCGCTGCCGTGGGGCGGCAAGGTGCGGTCCGTCATGGTCGATCTCGATCCGGACGCGCTCTACGCCAAGGGCCTGTCGGCCTTCGACGTGTCCACGGTGCTCGGGACCCAGAACGTCATCCTGCCGGCCGGCACCGCCAAGATCGGACCCATCGAGTACAACATCCGCACCAACTCCTCGCCCGACATCCTCGAGACGCTGAACGATCTCCCGGTGAAGCAGGTCGGCGGCGCCACGGTGTACATGCGCGACGTCGCCCAGGTGCGCGACGGGTTCGCCGTGCAGACGAACATGGTCCACGTCGACGGCCAGCTCTCGGCGCTGCTGGCGGTGCTGAAGACGCCGAGCGCCTCGACCCTCGACATCGTCCAGCGCGTGAAGGACGCCCTGCCCCGCATCCAGGCGACCCTTCCCCCGGAGCTCGAGGTGAAGCCGCTCTTCGACCAGTCGATGTTCGTGCGCGCCTCGCTCCAGGGCGTCCTCCGCGAGGCCATCATCGCCGCCGCGCTCACCGGGCTCATGATCCTCCTCTTCCTCGGGTCGTGGCGCTCGACGCTCGTGATCGTCGTCTCCATCCCGCTCGCCATCCTGGTCTCGGTGATCACGCTCTCGCTTTTCGGTGAGACGCTCAATGTGATGACGCTCGGCGGGCTCGCCCTCGCGGTCGGCATCCTGGTCGACGACGCGACGGTCGAGATCGAGAACACGAACCGGAACCTCGCGATGGGGAAGCCGGTGATCAGGGCGATCCTCGACGGCGCGCAGCAGATCGCAACCCCGGCCTTCGTCGCGACGCTCTGCATCTGCATCGTGTTCGTCCCGGTCGTCTTCATCACGGGCGTCGCGAAGTACCTCTTCACGCCGCTCGCCGAGGCGGTCGTCTTCGCGATGCTCGCGAGCTACCTCCTCTCCCGCACCGTCGTCCCTACCATGGTGCGCTACCTGCTCCCGGCGGAGGCACACCTGCACGCCCCGGGCGCCGAGCACACCGTCACCGATGCGGGGCGCATCTGGGCCGTGCACCAGACGTTCAACCGTCGCTTCGAGCGGTTTCGGGACGGGTATGCCGCGCTCCTCGGGTGGGCGCTCGCTCACCGGCGCCTCGTGGCCGGCCTCTTCGCGGGCTTCGTGACGCTCTCCCTCGGCCTCTTCTGGCTGATCGGCATGGACTTCTTCCCGACGGTCGACGCGGGGCAGCTCCGTTTGCACGTCCGCTGCCCGGCCGGCACGCGCCTCGAGGAGA
>DATJZY010000097.1 GCA_035577985.1 Candidatus Eisenbacteria bacterium | reverse complement strand
ACGGCCGAGCGCTACAAGCGGGAAATCCGCGAAGGCGAGATCGACAAGCTCGTCACGGAGGCGGAGCTCCGCGCGCTGCGTGCGCAGATCAATCCCCACTTCCTCTTCAACGCGCTCACCACCATCGGATACCTGATTCAGGCGGCACCAGGTCGGGCGACGGAGACGCTGATGCGCCTGACGGCGCTGCTGCGCGCCGTGCTGCGCTCCGACGGCGAATTGACGACGCTCGGACGAGAACTCGAGCTGGTGGAAGCGTATCTCGACATCGAGCGGGCGAGATTCGAAGAGAGGCTCGAGGTGACGATCGACGTGCCCGCGTCACTGCGGCACATCTGCGTGCCCCCGCTCGTGCTGCAGCCGCTGGTCGAAAATGCCGTCAAGCACGGCATCAGCAAGCGAGACGTCGGCGGGAGGATGGTGGTGAAAGCGCAGCTCGATCGGGTGACCAGCGATACGCCTCGGCTCCTGCTGGTTGTCCAGGATACCGGCGCAGGCTCGAGCGCAGACGCCCTCGCCAGAGGACGCGCCACAGGCGTCGGCCTGAGAAATATCGAGCGGCGGCTCGACTTTCAATACGGTGCATCGGCATCCCTGTCGATTTCAACCGCGCCCGATATGGGTACCGTTGTAGAGGTGCGCGTGCCCGTCGAGACGCACGTGCCGCGTGAGGTCCTCGCGGGTCGGGCACGGCCGTGAGTGCGCGCCTTCGCGTCGTGATCGCCGACGACGAGCGGCCGGCCCGTTCGTTTCTGCTCGCCCTCCTCCGTGCCTTCGATGATGTCGCTGTGGTGGGCGAAGCCACGTCCGGCAAAGAAGCGGTCTCGCTCATCGAGCAGGAGCGACCGGATCTCGCCCTGCTCGACTGGCAGATGCCGGAACTCGACGGCATTGGTGTCGTCCGGATGCTGCGCAAGGACCGGATGCCCCTCATCGCGTTCGTGACCGCACATGACGAGTACGCCGTCAAAGCCTTCGAAGTCAATGCCGTCGACTACCTGCTGAAGCCGGTGGACAAGCCACGCCTGCGCGAGACGCTGAACCGGGCACAGGAGCGGATCGAGCACGAGGAGATTGTTGCGGAACAAGCGACGCGCGTCACCGCGGCGATCGAGAGCTACGAGGCGGCCACGCGGCCGCCGTACCTCGAACGCATCCCCATTCGCCAGCGGGAGGAAGTCGTGATTGTCCCGGTCCAGCAGATCGCGTGCATCGTCGCGGAGGGGGAACTGCTCAACATCACGACGATTCGGAACGAGCGCCATACGATCAATTTCCGCTTGAAGGATCTCGAGCAGCGCCTGGATCCAGCACGGTTCATTCGCCTGGGTCGCGGCATCCTGGCGAACGTCGACCTGATCGCGAAGGTCAACGTCATGCCGGGCGGTACGCACGTCGCTGTGCTCAGCACGGGCCAGGAACTGACGATCAGCCGCCTGCAGTCACGATCGATTCGCGAACGGCTCTTGAAGCTGTAGCACCGCTCGTTGGTCCATTCACGCCGCCGATCGGCCAGATTCAGCGACTGGTTGAAAATCTGACTTCCGAAGTGGGCGGCATTGCGTACTGTCCGCCCATCGAGAATGGGTATCGGACGTCCCTCGATCCACGTCGACGGTCATCGTACGCACCGGGGCCGAGCGAGATCGGCCTATCGCGGTTCCCGCAAACGCCTGCAGCGCCTGAAGTGGTACAAACACTCGTCCATCGAGTTCTGGCTGTTCGTGGCCTTCGTCCTGTTTCTGCTGTTTGTCGGTGTCCCTTGGATGATCAACCATCCCGAGGCTGAACATCATCGGCCGAGCAGCAGTCCGATCGCTAGTCCGAACCCGTGATGAGAGATGCCGTCCCGCCGTGTCACCTCGTAGCCCGGTTCGACATACCACCCGACGTCCTTGCGCGGCCAGAACATGAAATCGAGCACGGACGAGAAGCCCCAATGTGCTGCCGCCTCGCTTCCCGTCTCATGGATCAGCTCGGGACCGACGCCAACCATGAATTCGAAGGTCCGCGAAACACGCCAGGGCTTCTTGAAGAGGACATCAACAGGCACTTCGATGCCTTGACCAGTATGGATGGCCGTGACGCCGACCTCGAGTTCCAGCCAATGTTCGATGGGCGTGACTTCGAATGCGAACGTGCCGCCCGGGTGGGCACCCTCTTCCGACGACCAGTCTCCGGCCGCGCCGAGTTCGAACACGATCGCGTGGTCATCGTCAGGACCGTTCGTCCGTTCGATCGTCTGCGCCGCTCCCGATGAGGGCCAGAAGGTGACGACGCCGACGACGAGCAACGTACTGATGGCTCGCACGCCGGGAGTATAGACGAAGACGTGGGCGGAGTGGCGCTCCGACAGACCGATGGGGCCGATCATCCTGCTTCGGACGGCGTTAGGAGCCCTGCTCCGTCACCCTCTGCGCTCGCTGCTGACGATGCTCGGGATCGCAACGGGAATCGCGGCGACGCTCTGCACCGTCGCGCTTGGTGAAGGAAGCGCCGCCGTCATTCATGAAGATCTGGTGGCGCTCGGCGACAACCTCC
>DATJZY010000096.1 GCA_035577985.1 Candidatus Eisenbacteria bacterium | reverse complement strand
CGCGTGGTGGAAAAAAGGGAAAGACACGGTCGCAGGGGCGTCGCCGGCGTCGTGGCGTTGTGGCGAATCGGCATGCGCGACGTGGAGTCGCGAGGTCGGGGGGCAAGGTGGAGGCGCCTGCGAAGCGGCGCGACGAAATGTGGGGCCGCGGCGCTACGTGTGTGTTGTCGCGCGGCGGAGCCGAAGCCGAAGCCTTGCCTCCCGACCTCGCGGACCCAAGACCGCCACTACCGCCAACCCTACCGCGCCGCGACGACGGGCGGCGGACCCTGCGGCCGGTTCGATCTCATACCGCGCGGCCGGAACGCGCTCCGCAGCTCGCGTTTGCGCAGGCGCACGGTCTCCGGCGTCACCTCGACGAGCTCGTCGTCGTCGATCCAGGCGAGGCCCTCCTCGAGACCCATGGCGCGATGCGGAACCAGGCGGACGGCTTCGTCGTGGCCGGAGGCGCGCATGTTGGTGAGCTTCTTCTCGCGGCAGACGTTCACCTCGAGGTCGACGTCGCGCGAGTACTCGCCCACGACCATGCCCTCGTAGACGGGCGTGCCCGAGGGGACGAAGAGGACGCCGCGCTCCTGGAGGTGGAAGAGCGCGTAGGGCGTTGCAATGCCCTCACGGTCGGAGACCATCGCGCCGTTCGTGCGCGCCGGGATGGCGCCGTGCCACGGCGCCCAGCCGTCGAACAGTGTGTTCATGGTGGCCGTGCCGCGGGTCTCGGTGAGGAAGTGCGAGCGGAAGCCGATGAGCCCGCGCGACGGAACGCGGAACTCGATCCGGACGCGCCCGCCGCCGGTGTGGTCCATCTTCGCCATGACGCCGCGGCGGACGCCGAGGAGCTGCGTGACGACGCCGACGTAGTCCTCGGGCGTGTCGACGACCAGCAGCTCGACCGGCTCCTCGACGACTCCGTCCCGCTCGCGCACGACCACGGTCGGCTTCGAGACCTGCAGCTCGAAGCCCTCGCGTCGCATCGTCTCGATGAGGACGGCGAGCTGCAGCTCACCGCGCCCCACGACACGGAACGTGTCGGTCGAGTCGGTCTCCTCGACGCGGATGCTGACGTTGCGCAACGACTCCTGCGCGAGACGCTCGCGCACCTGGCGCGACGTGACGCGGGTGCCCTCGCGGCCGGCCCACGGGCTCGTGTTGGCGCCGAAGAACATCGCAATGGTGGGCTCGTCGACGCGGATCGGCGGCAGTGCGCGCGGCTGCTCGCGATCGGCCACCGTGTCGCCGATCGCGATGTCGTCGATCCCCGCGATGCACACGATGTCGCCCGACTCGGCGCGCTCCACCTCGACGCGCTTCAACCCCTTCCAACCGTAGAGCCGCGTGATCTTACAGGGCACCTGCGCGCCGCTCGGCCGGCACAGGGTGTACTGCCCGCCCGCGACCAGCGATCCCGCGCGCACGCGGCCGATCGCGAGGCGGCCGACGTAGTCGTCGTAGGCGAGGTTGTTCGCCTGGAACTGCGTCGGCTCGTTCGGCGCCTGGATCGGGCCGGGCAGGGTGTCGAGGATCGTCTCGAACAGGGGCCGGAGATCCGTCCCGGGCTTGGCGAGATCGCCCGTCGCCGTCCCCGCCTTGGCGACGGCGTACACGATGGGGAAGCCGAGCTGCTCCTCGGTCGCCCCGAGGTCGATGAAGAGGCCGTAGATCTCGTCGAGAACCTCGGCGGGCCGCGCGTCGGCGCGGTCGATCTTGTTGAGGACGACCACCGGCTCGAGGCCGAGCTCGAGCGCCTTGCCGAGCACGAAGCGCGTCTGGGGCAGGGGGCCCTCCGACGCGTCGACCAGGAGCAGGACGCCGTCGACCATCGCCAGGGTGCGCTCGACCTCGCCGCCGAAGTCGGCGTGCCCCGGCGTGTCGACGATGTTGATGCGCACGCCGTTCCACACCACGCTCGTGTTCTTGGCGAGGATCGTGATACCGCGCTCGCGCTCGAGCACGTTCGAGTCCATCACCCGCTCGGCGACCTGCTCGTTGGCGCGGAAGACGCCGCTCTGGTGCAACATGCCGTCGACGAGGGTCGTCTTCCCGTGGTCGACGTGGGCGATGATGGCGATGTTGCGGACGTCGGTCCGGCGCTCCGACATGAAGCCGCCCACTCTGGCCGGCCCGCGCGGACGCGTCAACCGGCCGCGCGCGTTTCAGGCCGCGCGCGGGACGGCGGAGGCGCCGCTCAGCGGGAGGCGCACCGTGAAGGTCGAGCCCTGGCCCGCGACGCTGGAGACGACGACGCTGCCGCCGAGCTGTTGGGCGAAGCGGCGGACGAGATAGAGGCCGAGACCGGAGCCGCCGTAGCGGCGCGTCTCGGAGCCGTCGGCCTGGCGGAACTTCTCGAAGATCGCCTCCTGATCCTCAGGCCGGATCCCGACGCCGGTGTCCTGGATCACGATCGAGAGGGCGCCGCGGTCGATCGTCGTCTCGGCGCGGACGTGGCCGCGCTCGGTGAACTTGAGAGCGTTGCCGACGAGGTTTCGCACGATGATGGTGAGCTTGCGCGGATCGGTGCGGATGACGACGTCGGGAACCGGCGACTCCCACTCGAGGGCGACCGACTCGGGCTTGCGGAGGTGGGCACAGTCACGCCCGAGCTCCCGCCAGAAGACGGTGAAGTGGACGTTCTCGTAGCGGACCTCGTCGCGTCCGGCGTCGATGCGTCCGATCTCGAGCGTCGATTCGATCAGCTCCAGGAGCTGGAAGCCGTTCTGTTGCGTGCGATCGAAGAGCTGCTGCTTCTCCTCGGTGGGCAGGTCGGGGTCGCGGACCATCTCGAGGTAGCCGAGCATGACGTTGAGCGGCGTGCGCAGCTCGTGGGAGATCGTCGACACGAATTCCGAGCGCAGGCGGCTCGCCGTCTCGAGCTCGTCGTAGAGCCGGGCGTTCGTGAGGGCGACGGCGGCCATCTGCGCGACGCCGCGGGCGATCTGCAGACGGGCGTGGCCGGTGCTCGCGTCCCCGCTCGCGAAGCCGAAGACGAGCATGCCGAGGAGCGCCTGCTCGCGCTGCACCGCCACGAAGAGCGTGTGCGGCTGATCGCTCACGCCCGCGACGGTCGGGAGCACGACCGTGGGGGATGGGCCGGCGATCGCGCCGTTGCGTGCGAGCATGTCGCAGAACACCTCGTCGACGCCGTCGACCCGGGCATGGCCGTCGAGACCGCCGGCCGTCATCGCGCTCGACACGGTTGCGACGACGCGAAAGGTGAGTGGCTCGGCGTCCAAAAGGCACAGGGCGACGGCGTCGGCGCCGGTCAGACGCTGGCAGAGGTCGGTCACGAGCGCGACCAGCTCGGGCAGTGCGAGGGTGCTGTTCAGCAGCCGGCCCGCGTCGATCAGCAGCTCGCGCTGGTGGGCGAGCGAAGCCACGCGCTCGCGCTCGTAGAAGACGGCGCGCCGGTGGCGATCGAGCACGAAGGCGCCGGTGATCGACGCGGTCACGGCGAAGGTGAGGCTGAGGCCGACGTTGTAGACACGCGTCGTCGCGAAGATGGGAAGCGGCAGCACCGCCAGGTAGCCGGCCGCACTGTAGAGCGAAACGGCCGCCTGGGTGCGGGCGCTCCACGGGAACACCATCGGGCTCAACACCATCGCGCCGCTCACGATCGAGACGAGCACGTCCATGTCGTCGGCCGACAGCGAGAGGGACCAGAAGAGCGAGGTGTTGATGGCGCAGAGCATGAGCGCGGCCAGCACGTCGGCGCGGCGCTGGGTCGTTTTCAGCGCGCAACCCACCAGCGTCAGCAAGCAGATGCCCGCCTGCACGGCGTGCGTCACGAGCCGCTCCTCGACGCGGGTCGAGAAGACGAGAGGGTTCAGCGCGGCCGAGATCCCGATAGGGATCAGCGCGCACGCGCACGCGCCCCGGAGCCGCCGGAGCGTCACCGCCCGGAGGTCGGCTTCGTAGGCGGCCTGCAGCGCCGGATCGGCGGCGTAGCCGTCCCGTTCTGGAAGCACCGACGAAGCGTTGACGAACGGTGTCACGGATGCGTCACTCGTGTTCGAACGGGCGAGCGTTGACCCCTTGGGACCACCCAGCGCCCCCACCGTAGAGCAAGGCGGGTGCCACGCGGGGTGGGCGGCCCGCGCGATCAGCGCTCGGCGGCGCGCCAGCGGGCGAGGCTGTCGGCGATCTCGGTGCGGGCGCGCTCCAGGAGCGCGGCGCGATTCTCGCCGGGCGCCCGGTCGATCGGCGCGCCGATGTGGACGCGCACGCGCGTCCCGAACGGCACCGGAAGGTAGTTGTGACGCAGGAGCTTCCAGGACTGGTCGATCGCCACCGGGACGATCGGCGTCTGCGGTGCCTCCTCGAGCAGCGCCATCGTCCCGGCCGGCTTGAACGGCCCGAGCGAGCCGTGGCGGGCTCGTGTGCCTTCCGGGAAGATCATCGCCGAGCATGCTCCGGCGGCCACGCGTCGTCCCAGCTCGCGAATCCCCGCCACCGCCGTCGGCGCATCGCCGCGATCGATCAGGACGTGGCCGCCGACCCGCAGGTTGAACGAGACCGTCGGGATCCAGTGCCCGAGCGACCGCTTCGAGATGTACTTCGGGAAGTTCGAGAAGAAGAGCGAGCCCAGGATGGCGATGTCGAACATGCTCTGGTGGTTCGACACGATGATGTACGGCGTCCAGCGCGCGACCTCCGGCGAGCGCTCGACGGCGAGCCGTGTGCCGCAGATGCCGAACGTCCGCACGAGCACCCATTGGACGGCGCCCGCGACGTACTCCTGCGGCCGCGTGCCGAACAGGTACGCGACCCGCTGCGCCACGTCGAAGACGACCATGACGGCGCCGAACACGGGCAGGAACACGATCGTCGTCAGCCACGAGAGGAAGGCGTGCGCCGGCGACATCAGGCTCGCGCGCGGCGGATCGCTTCGTTGGCGAGGAGGTCGCAGCGCTCGTTCTCGGGGTGTCCCGCGTGACCCCGGAGCCAGTGCCAGCGGACCGCGTGACGTTGCGCGAGCGCGTCCAGCTCCTGCCAGAGGTCGGTGTTCTTCACGGCCTTCTTGTCGGCGGTTCGCCAGCCGTTGCGCTTCCAGCGCACGATCCACTCGGCCATGCCGTTGCGCAGGTATTGCGAGTCGGTGTGGAGATCGACCTCGGCCGGCTCGCCGAGCGCGCGCAGGCCCTCGACCGCCGCGCGGAGCTCCATACGGTTGTTCGTGGTCGCGGGCTCGTAGCCCGAGAGCTCGCGGCGCGTGTCGCCCTCGACGATGAGCGCGGCCCAACCGCCGGGACCCGGGTTCCCGAGGCACGCACCGTCCGTGTAGACCGTCACTCGCCGCATCGAGCGCCGCTCTCGTAGCCGAGGCGGCCGCGCTTGTCACGGTCGTCGTAGCTCGCGCCGGGCCCGGGCTCGCGCTATGGTCGATGCATGGCCGACGCACCGGTCACGCTCGAGGGGTGGTACACGCTGCACGAGATGTTCGCCGTCGACTGGGGACGGTGGAACGCCCTCACCGCGGCCGAGCGGGCGAGCGTGCTCGAGGAGGCAGGCGGCGTGCTCGAGCGCCTCGCGTCGGGGGGCGAGGGCCACACGGCGAGCTACGCGTTGATCTCCCAGAAGGGCGATCTGTGCCTGCTACACTTCCGCCGCACGGTGGATGCCCTGCGCGAGGCCGAGCTCGGGTGGGCGCGCACGCGCCTGCGGGGGTTCCTCGTCCCCACCTATTCGTACCTGGCGGTCATCGAGCTCGGCACGTACGAGCTCATGGGGCACGCCACCGCCGTCGTGAAGAAGCGGGGCCTCGAGCCGGGGAGCGCCGGCTTCGACGAGGCCGTCAAGGCCGAGATGGAGAAGATGGCCCGCCCGCGCCTGTTCCCCGAGGTGCCGCCGCGCCGCTACCTCTGCTTCTATCCGATGTCGAAGCGGCGCGGGGAGCAGGTGAACTGGTACGATCTCCCCGGAGCGGAGCGCGCCGGGTTCATGCGCGGGCACGGTGAGATCGGACGCAAGTACGCCGGGCAGGTGCTGCAGATCATCCAGGGCTCGGTCGGGCTCGACGACTGGGAGTGGGGCGTGTCGCTCTTCGCGGACGATCCCGTCGTGTTCAAGAAGCTGATCTACGAGATGCGCTTCGATCCGGCGAGCTCGCGGTTCGCGCTCTTCGGCCCCTTCTACGTGGGCATCCGCTGTGCGCCCGCCGACCTCGCGAAGGCGCTGGGCGGGACGAGCTGAAGCGCACAGTTGTGCCACGGCGGGCGTGCGGGCGCCCGGGCAGCGTGCCACACGCGCACTCCGAAGGCGCCTTCGCCTAGATTCCGCGCGGGTTTTTCGCGCCGGTGGGCCTTGGCTCCCCGATTGCTCTCTCGGCGCTCGCGATGATGGATGGCCTTCTCCCGCTGGTGCCGCCCCACGAGCTCACGGCGCGCTGGCGCGCGCTGCGGGCTTCCGATCCACGCCTCACCATCACCGAGGTCGCGACCCGGCTCGACGTGAGCGAGGCCGAGCTCGTCGCTTCGCTGTGCGGCGACGGCATCCTCCGCCTGGTTGGACCGTACGGCGATCTCGTGCGATCGCTGCCGTCGCTCGGCACCGTGCGCGCCGTCACGCGGAACGCGCACGCGTCCATCGAAACGCTCGGCATCTATCCCGCACCCGACGCGGGCTGTGCGGGCGCCGTCGGGGAGATCGGCGCCCGTTTTCTTCTCGATCAATGGCGGTACGGCTATGCCCTCGACGACGTCGACACGCAGGGCCTGCACCGCAGCTTGCGGTTCTTCGACGATCGCGGCGATCCAGTGCACGAGATCTTCGCCGGCGCCGACACGAGCCAGACGCAGCTCGGGCGCCTGATCGATCTCTTCGCCTGCTTCGACCAGTCGCAGGGCCAGGAGATCGCCCGGCCGAGCCTGCTCGCCCGGCGGGCGGCGTGCGACGCGGGGCTGTCGCTCCGGCGCGTCGATTCGGCCCGGCCCGTCGGCCGCACGGCGCTGTCCGCGGTGCTCGAGGTCGTCTTCGGCGATGCCGTGCCGGTGTCGATCGCGGTCCGCAGCCTGGGCGTGGTGCAGCGCTACTCGGGGCTGCTGCACGAGGCCGACGTCGTCGGAGACGTCTGCCGGCTGCGGGCCCCGCGGGTTCGCATCCAGGTGCGCACCGATCGCATCGTCGAGGCCTGGGTGGTGCGCACGCCGTCGCTCGATGGTCCCACGCTCTCGCTCGAGCTGCTCGATGCCCGCGCGGCGAGCATCGTGAGCCTCTCCGGCGCCCGCTGGCCGGGTCAGCCCGAGCCGCTCGCCTGGCGTGAAGCGCTGGACGGCCTGGCGACCGCCGCCTAGGCATGCCGCGGCCGGCTGAAGCCGGCGCGGCACGCGTGGGACGCGCGGTGAGGTTTCCGCGGCGGTTCAGCCCTTCTTTTGTCCCGGGTGTCCCGCGTCAGCGAGCGCGCGACGCACGCGCTCGATCGGCCCGGCGAGCTGGTGCTCGGTGGCCAGTCGCTCCAGCCGGCGTGGATGCGCCGGCGCGCGCGGCAGCACGAGCGACCGCCGCGGCAGGTCGACGTCGGCGACCGGCGGTACGACACGCCGGGCCGCCGCGAGGTACTCGCGACCCGCGTCGATGCGCCGGGCGACGGCCGGGGCGAGATCGGTCGCCAGCAGGATCGCGTCGAGCGAGCCGTAGCGCTGCACCAGCGCGGCGGCCGTCTTCTCGCCGATCCCGGCCACGCCCGGCAGGCCGTCCGACGGATCGCCGCGCAGGAGCGCGAACTCGAGGTAGGCGCGGCCGGGTATGCCGTAGCGCCTGGTGATCTCGGCCTCGTCGACCCGGGCGAGCGTCGTCACACCGCGCAGCGGGTAGAGCACGACGACATCCGGGTCGCGCACGAGCGCGAAGCAGTCGCGGTCGCCGGAGACGATGGCGACGGGGGCCTTCGGCCGTGCCGCGAGCGTCGCGATCACGTCCTCGGCCTCGAAGCCCTCCGCCCCGACGACCGCGAAGCCGAGCGCGTCGAGCACTTCGCGTCCCAGCTCCTCCTGCGGACCGACGGGATCTTCCTCGCCTTCCTCGTCCGCGACCCGGTGCGCCTTGTACGACGGCAGGGCGTCGACGCGGAAGGCCGGGCGCCAGTCGTCGTCGACGCAGATCGCGAGCTCGTCCGGTCGCTGATCCGTGATCAGGCGCGCCAGCATGTTGAGGAAGCCGTGCACGCCCTGCATCGGCAGGCTCTCCGGGAGCGAGTGATAGGCGCGGTAGAGCAGGCTCGAGTAGTCGATCAGGAGGCGCATCTTGGCGGATTGAATCGACCGGCCGCACGCCGCACGGACCGGCTGGGCCCGGAAGCGTCGCGCCGGCGTCGGGCCTCGTGCTAGCAAGTCGTCAGGAGGCGATGCAATGGAGCCGCTGCTGCCGTTTCCGGTCGCGCCCGTGTCGAACGGCGAATGGTGCCCGCTCCCGATCACCGAGATCCAGCGGCTCGCCGCGCGGCGCATCGTCGAGGAGACGGCGCGGCGCGCCAGGCGTCTCGGCATGACCCGCGCACGGTTCCTGCGTACGGCGGCGGGGACGGCGACGGCGTTCATGGTCCTCTCCGAGGTCTGGGGCCGCGACACCTGGGGCGACGCCGCCGTCCTGCCCGTCCGTCGCGAGCACTGTGACGATCCCGCGGCGGGACGAGAGCTCCTCGACCGGAAGTACTTCGTGATGGACGTGCAGACGCATCACGTCGACCTGAACCTCCCGAACCCCGAGCAGTGGTGCGGCCTGCGCTTCCTCGAGACGCAGCTCTCGTGCGCCGAGCGGGCGCAGCACCTGGGGCAGCTCAACTTCGTGAAGGAGCTCTTCGTCGACAGCGAGACCGACGTCGGCGTGATCAGCGGCGTTCCCGCCGGCATCCTGCTCGGGCCCGACGGCATGGCCGCGACGCGCGACTTCGTGAACGGGCTCGCGGGCTCCGAGCGGGCGCTGTCGCAGGTCGTCTGCGATCCCACGTTCCCCGCGAGCGCGCCCACGTCGATCGCGAACATCGAGCGGCAGGTGAAGGAGCTCGGTGGCAAGGCGCTCAAGTGCTACACGTACAGCGGCGCCTGGTGGCTCGACTCGGACGTCGGCTCCCGCATGATCGACGAGGCGCGCCGCCACGGCATCCGCCTCGTGAACGTGCACAAGGGCCTGCCGAACCAGCTCGTGCAGCACAGCGAAGAGTACGTGCGGACGACCGATATCCCCGGCGCCGTACGGCAGTTCCCCGACATGAAGTTCTGCGCCTATCACTCCGGGTACTTCCAGACCGCCGCCGAGAACAGCGAGTTCCTCTCGATCCTGGCGCAGATGTCGAAGAAGGAGCGCCGCCGCGTCTACGCCGAGATCGGCAGCTCGTTCGCCATCACGCTCCTCTTCGGCGGTCCGGACGGCGCCGCGCACTTCATCGGCCGGTTGCTGAAGATCCTCGGGCCGCGCAACATCCTGTGGGGCACCGATGCCATCTGGTGGGGCTCGCCGCAGTTCCTGATCGACGCCTTCAAGACGATGCAGATCCCGGGCGATCTGCGCGAGAAGTACGGCTACCCGCAGCTGACGGAGAAGGTGAAACGCCGCATCCTCGGTCTCAACGCGGCGAAGCTCTACGGCGTCGACCCGCGCGAGCGACGCTGCACGCTCGCGGCCGATCGTCTGGCGCAGGTGCAGGCCGAGCAGGGCGGTCACCGCGCCGGCCGCACGTTCCGGACCTACGGGCCACGGACGCGCCGCGAGTTCCTCGCCTTCTGGCGCCGCGAGCAGGCGGCGCGCGGGTAGACCTACGCCGCCGCGCTCGCGCGGCGATCGGGCAGCAGGCACGAATGAATGCTCTGCTCGCCCGGGATCTCCCCCGCGAGGAGACGGATCGCGTGCTCGGCCTCCTCGAGTGCGAAGTCGTGCGTGTGCATCTTCTCGACCGGGATGCGGCCGGCCTCGATCAGCCGGATCGCCGCCTCGTAGCCCGACGACATCACGCCGAAGGCGCCCATGAGGCGCAGCTCCTTCACGACGATGAGATCGCTCACGAAGTCCGGGACGGCCTTGAAGCCCTTCACGCCGGCGAGCACGATGCGGCCGCCGAAGGCGGCGTAGTGGAGCGCTTCCGCCACCGGCACCGGCGAGTTGGCCGACACCTCGACGACCACGTCGGCGCCGCGTCCGCCCGTCAGCTCCTTCACGCGGCGGTTCGCGTCCTCGCACTCGACGTCGATCACGTGGTCGGCGCCGAGCTCGCGCGCGAGGGCGAGCTTCGCGGCGTCGCGCGTGAGCCCCGTCACGATGATGGCGTCGGCGCCCGCCGCGCGCGCCGCGACGACGCTCGCGAGACCGCGCTGGCCGGGGCCGAGCACGAGGACCGTGTCGCCGGGGCCCGTGTCGGGCAGCTCGACCGCCCAGCGGAATCCCGCGCCGAGCGGGTTGAACATGACCGCGGTCGAGGCGGGGAGATCCTTCCGCATCTCGTGCACCAGCGAGAACGGATCCAGGTACATGAAGTCCGCGTACGCGCCCCACACGCCGGGCGGGTGCGTCACCGGCACGTAGCCATGCGCGAACATGCCGCCGCGACCGCGACAGAGATTGTAGCGCCCCGCGACGCACGCGCGGCAGCGCCCGCACGGGATCGGGGTCTCGACCGCGACGCGATCGCCGACGTCGACGCCCCAGCGCTTGGCCGCGCGGTCGCCGATGCGCTCGATCACGCCGAGCGGCTCGTGGCCGGGGACGACCGGATACTGCACGGGGATCGTGCCCGTGTACTGCTCGGCGTCGCTCCCGCAGATGCCGCACGCCTCGATGCGCAGGAGCGCGCTCTCGTCGTCGATCTCCGGTAGCGGCAGCTCGCGCAGCTCGAGCTGGCGCGGCCCGGTCTGGACGATCGCGCGCGTCGTGCGGGGCATCCCCCTCGTGCTACACGGAGACCGCGATGGCGAACAAGGTCCTCATCCTCTCCGCCTCGGCCGGCGCCGGCCACGTGCGCGCCGCGCAGGCGCTCGAGCGGGCCTTCCAGCGGTCGGGCGCCGTGAAGGAGATCCACCACGTCGACGCGCTCGAGTTCACGAACAAGGTCTTCCGCACGCTCTACTCGAAGACCTACATCGAGATGGTCGACCGGGCGCCCGAGGTTCTCGGCTGGCTCTACGACGCCCTCGACAGCCCGTGGGAGAAGGAGCGGCGGCGGCTCGCGTGGGACAAGCTCAACACCCGCCCGTTCGTCCGCATGCTGGAGCGCGAGCAGCCCGACCTCATCGTCTGCACGCACTTCCTGCCCGCCGAGATGGTGTCGTGGATGAAGGCGAAGCACCGTCTGGCCTGTCCGCAGACGATCGTCGTCACCGACTTCGACGTGCACGCCATGTGGCTCTGCCACCACTACGAGCACTACTTCGTCGCGCTGGACGAGACGCGCGAGCACATGATCCGGCTCGGCATCCCGGCCGAGAAGGTGTCGACGACCGGCATCCCGATCGATCCGCTGTTCGCCGAGGCGAAGGACAAGGCCGCGATGCGGAAGAAGCTCGACCTCGCGACGAACAAGACGACGATCCTGCTGTCGGCCGGCGGCTTCGGTGTGGGACCGATCGAGCACATCGTGACGACGCTCTTCGGGCTCGAGCATCCGGCGCAGATCGTCGCCATCTGCGGTCGCAACGCCGAGCTGAAGGCGCGCATGGAGGGGCTCGCCGCCGATCCGCGCTGCCGGCCGGGCCTGCTCCATCCGATCGGCTACACGACCGAGATGGACGCGTACATGTCGGCCTCCGACGTGCTGGTCGGGAAGCCCGGCGGTCTGACGACGTCGGAAGCGCTGGCGAAGGGCCTCATCATCCTGATCGTGAATCCGATCCCCGGCCAGGAGGAGCGGAACTCCGACCACCTGCTCGAAGAGGGCGCCGCGATCCGCTGCAACAACCTGCCGGTGCTCGCCTACAAGCTGGACCGCCTGCTCGACGACGCCCCCCGGCTCGCCCGCATGCGCGAGGCGGTCGGGCGGCTCGCGCGCCCGCACGCGGCGCGCGACGTCGTCCGCATCTCGCTCGCCGTCGCCGAGCGCGCGGCGCGGCCCGCGGCGCCCGAGCGGTCGCGAGCCTGAAGCTCACGCGAGCGGCGGGGCGTCGGGACGGCTGAAGCGGCGGAAGAAGCGCCACATCTCCTCCGACGCGTCGATCACGCTGGTCGCGGGGCCGAGCAGCAGGCTCCGCCAGGTGTCCTCTGCGCCGGGCCACACGTGCCCGGGTCCGGTGAGCGTCCACAGCACGACCTCCGTGCCGTCTCGGCACGGGCCGTACGTCGTGCGGACGGCCGTGTGGTGGCTCGCATCCTCGCGCGGCGGGTCCTCGCTCGGCGTCCGTGGGCAGCCGTCGTGGTCGGTCCAGGTGCGGATCGTCGCAGCGACGGGCGGGTACGGTTCGTTGCCGAGCGGCGGGAAGCTCGATCCCGCGCCGCCCCCGAACGGCACGCGCTCGTCGCTACGGCTGTGGACGTGCATGACGGGCGTGGGGCGGTCGGACGCGAAGCCCGTCTCCATGAACGGTCCAGCGACCGACGCGACCGCGGCGAAGCGCTCGGGCGCATCGGCCGCGAGGCGATGCGCCATCATGCCGCCGTTCGAGAGGCCGGTCGCGTAGACGCGGGTGTGATCGACCGGAATGCGCCGCGCGAGATCCTCGAGGAGCGCCACCACGAAGCCGACGTCGTCCACCTCGTGTGTGCGCGCCCAGCCGCAGCAGCCGGAGGCGTTCCACGTTCGCCCGATGCCCGGAAGCGGGCCCGTCCCCTGCGGCTCGACGGCGAGGAAGCCTTCGCGATCGGCGAGGCGATCGAAGCGCGACCACGCACGCTGTCCCGCGCCCGAGCGCCACGCGCCGTGGAAGTCGAGCACCACGGGAAGGGGCGCGCCGCCCGAGGCCGCCGGCGGAACGTGGACGAGATACGAGCGCCGCCGTCCCTGATGCTCGAGCACGATCTCGTGATCCCCCGCGCCCAGCGTGACGCCCGGCGCATCCGGCGCACGAACGAGGTCGCCACCAACCAGCACAAACGCGAGTCCCACGACCGACACTACGCCAATCGCCCACCCGGCGCGCACGCCGGCCACCGTACCAACAAGTCTATGGCGAGGCACACGACGCAGCGGCCGTGCGGATCGTGAGTTCGACTCGGCGGGGCGGGTGCCCGGGGGGTGCAGCGCCGAGCGATTAT
>DATJZY010000095.1 GCA_035577985.1 Candidatus Eisenbacteria bacterium | reverse complement strand
TCTTCACCGCCAGCTCCTCCGCCGTCGGCCAGGAGACGGCGTCGCGCGCCGGCATGTCGACCATGGGATGCGACCTCTACGACAAGACCCCTGCGCCGACAATCGCGCGCCGGCTCGCCGTGGCGCCGCCTACCTCCAGGGTCTCCACTCCGGGAAGGCGACGGTCACGCCGAAGTACACGGTCGTCTGCGGCGCGACCGGAGCCTCGTGCCGATACGCCATCCACTCGCCGCTCACGAAGAGGTTCACGGGTGGGGACCCCGGCCGGACGATCACGTAGCCGATCCCGAAGCTGAGGGGCACGGTCGCCGAGGAGCCGTCGCGCCAGTCGAGCGTCCATGTCGAGTCGCCGGATTTGGCGTACAGTCCGCGCCAGATGTGTTTCAGCACGATCGGCTGGAAGAGGAGGGTGCCCACGGGCTTCCGATCGTGCGACGTGTACGCGAACGAGATGGGATCCTGGATGAGGCATCCGAGGAGCCATCCCGGGAAGCCCTTGTAGATCAGCCCGAAGGCGGGCCCGAGCTGCCAGGCCCCCTGGCCGGCGAGGCGGTCGGTCGCGGTGGGGAAGACGAAGATCGGTCCGAAGCCCATCGCGAGGCCGCTCTCCTTGCCGGGCCACGGGATGACCGCGAGATCGAAGAGCTGCAGGTCGCCGAACGCGGTGCGCTCGCCGCCTCGCCCGTCGGGCACCGTGACGAGCGAGAAGCTCGGCCGGACGAGCTGGACGAACGGGAACAGCGAGTAGCGGGGAAGGCGCGGCACGATCAGGCGCGCGATCACGCGATTGATCCAACCCGGCGTCCCATAGACGGCGGGCGTGTACGCGTCCTTCACGAAGAGCTGCGGGAGCGTCGTCAGCGGATCGGAAAACTCGTCGGCGAGCTGGGCGGCACTGGGCTCGGCCTCGGCCTCGGACGTCTCGTCCTGTGCGAACGCCGGCGGCGGCACACACGACAGCCACAGCGCCAGCAGCGCGAGAGGCAGCGTCGATTGCAACCGGCTCGTCCTAGCCTGGTTGCCGCGCGTCATCGCCACGCTGGAACGCCGCGACGACGTCCGCCACCGAGATGCGCCGCGAGATCGGGCCTGCCGTCGCGTCGACGCCCTCGAGGCGCAGGACGTCACGAACGGTCGACCGCGCCTCGGCGAGGCGGAGCGTCGCGCCACGCGCCGCCAGCTCGGCGGACAGCCGCTCCAGCATGCGCGCGCCGGCGAGATCCACGTACGGCGAGGTCGAGAGATCGCAGACCACCAGACGCACCGGCTGCGGTTGCGCGTCCACGTGCCGCAGGACTTCGCGCAGCACGTGGTCGATGTTGAAGTACATGAGCGACGCTTCGACTCGGAAGGGCAGGATGCCCGGCGTCGGCTCGTTGTCGGGATTGCGCTCGAGATCGGAGAAGCGGCTCGTGTTCGGGATGCGCCCCAGCATCGCCACGTGCGGAAAGGCCGCACGATGCAGCAGAAGCAGGATCGAAGCGACCACGGCGACGAGAACGCCCTTCAAGACGCCGAGTAGGAGGACACCGACGAGCGCGATCATCGCGACCCGGAACTCGAGCCGGCTCACGCGCCGCAGGCGCGCGATCTCGGGCGCGTCGATGAGCCCCTTCACCGCGACGAAGACGATTGCGGCGAGCACCGCCTTCGGCAGGTTGCGGAGCAGGTCGGTGAGGAAGACGAGGGCCAGCGCGAGCGTCGCCGCCGCCACGACCAGGGCCAGGGGCGATTTCGCGCCGGCCTTCTCGTTCACCGCGGATTGCGAGAGGCCTCCGGCGACGGGATAGCCATGGCCGAGCGCGGCCAGCAAGTTCGCGCCGCCCACGCCGAGGAGCTCCTGGCGGACGTCCACTTCGTAGCCGTGCTTGCTGGCGAGCGCGCGCGCCGCCGACACGCCTTCGACGTAGCCGAGCAGAAGGCAGGCGGCGGCGAGCGGCACGACGCCGTCGACGTCGCTGAGGCGGATTCCCGGCAGCCTGATGGTCGGCAGGCCGGGGGGAATCGCTCCCACGGTCGTGACGCCGCGGTCGGCGAGGCCGAGGGCGACGGTCGCGACGATCGAGAGCGCCACCACGGCGAGGGCCACGGGCCGCCCCGGCAGCAGCCGCTCGCCCGTGAGGAGCAGGACGAGCGCCGTCATCGTCACGGCCAGCACCACGAGGTTCGTGTCGCCGAGCTGCTGCGCGATCATTCCGATGCGCGCGAAGAAATTGTCCCCCCCGCCGCGGACGCCGAGCGCGCTCGGCAGCTGTGTGGCCGCGATGCTGATGCCCGCGCCGGCCTTGAAGCCGAGCAGGATCGTGTCGCTGACGAAGCTCGTGAGCGTGCTGAGGCGGAGCGCCCAGGCCACCACCGCGAGCCCCGTGACGACCAGCGCCACGAGCGCCGCGATCTGGGCGAACCGCTCCGGATCGCCCGCCGCCATAGGCGCCACGGTGACCCCCACGAGGAGCGAGATCGCCGACGTGGGCCCGACGGCGAGATGCCGCGAGGAGCCGAGCGCGGCGTATCCGAGTCCCCCCAGCATGTACCCGTAGACGCCGACCACGGGCGCGAGGCCGGCGAGGGTCGCGTAGGCGAGGGCCTGCGGCACGGCATAGGCGGCCAGGGTGACGCCGGCGACCAAGTCCCCGGCGAGCCAGGCCGAATCGTAGGAAGCGAGCCAACCCAGCGGGCCGAAAGACGGTACGACGCGCGCGGGATTCGCCTCGGCCATCGGAGACGGCTTGTGGCTCCGAAAAATCGAGCCCGTCAAGGCGGCCTTGGGATCGCCGCCTCGAATGTCCGTTGACGCCGGCCCCTCAAGGAATCGGCGGCGGGTGCCGATAGGCCGTTCGGGGCCGGATGTCCGGCGTGTCATGAAGCGCATCCTCGTCATCGAAGACAACGACAGCCTGCGGGAGGAGATCTCCGTCGTCCTCGAGATCGAAGGCTACGCGGTCGCCACGGCCGAGAACGGACGGATCGGGCTCGAGCGCATCAAGGAGGTGCGCCCGGACCTCGTCATCTGCGATCTCATGATGCCCGAGATGGACGGCTTCGAGACCCTGAAGGCGATCCGCGCCGATCCCGAGATCGAGGCGCTGCCGGTGATCATCCTGACCGCCCGCGAGGAGCGGCAGGACATGCGGCGGGGCATGGAGCTCGGCGCGGACGACTACATCATGAAGCCGTTCAAGATCGGCGACCTGCTCCGGGGCGTCACCGCCGCCTTCGAGAAGCACGCGCGGGTCGAGCGGCAGTCCGAGGCGAAGCTCGAGCAGCTCCGCGAGCACGTCGCCCAGGTCCTGCCGCACGAGCTGCGCACACCGCTCGCGCTCATCATGGGCTACGCCGAGATGCTCGCCGACTCCAAAGCTGCCGTGCCGCAGCAGGACGTCGCGTCGCTCGCGCAGCAGATCCTCGGCGCGGGACAGCGCCTCAACCGCATGTCCGAGAACGCGCTCCTCTACATTCAGCTCGAGCTCCTGCGCAATGGGCGCGGCGACGTCGCGACGCAGGGCATCCGCACACCGACCCGCGTGAACGAGGTCGTGTCCGTCCATGCGCGCGCGAAGGCGGCGGCGTACGGCCGCGACGCCGATCTGGTGCTCGACCTCCGGGAGTCGTCGACCTCGGTCAATCGCGCCTACGTCGAGAAGATCGTCGACGAGCTGGTGGACAACGCCCTCAAGTTCTCCCCGCCGCACACCCAGGTCCGCATCTCGACCGCGTCGGAGGGCGCGTCCGCCATCCTGCGCGTGTCCGATGCCGGGCAGGGCATGACCGCGGATCAGATCGCCGGGATCGGTGGCTTCGTGCAGTTCGAGCGGAGCGTCCGCGAGCAGCAGGGGCTGGGGCTCGGGCTCAGCATCGTGAAGGGCGTCGCGACCATCTGGGGCGGAGCGATGACCATCGAGAGCACCGTCGGCGGCGGGACGACCGTGACGGTGTCGCTACCGTTGCCGAGTGTGGCGGCCGCAGCGTCGCGTCGCGCCCCGGGCCCGAACGCGAACTGAACCGCAATGGGGCAGAAGGGCGACGATCGCGCGCCGACGAGCCACGCTCCTGCGGCGTCCTTCCTGGTCGCGCTCGTCGCGGCGGCGGGCTGGGCGGTTCCGCTCGCGGGGCCCGTCATACCGACCGCGGTGGCGGTGGGTCTGCTCGTGCTCGCGCCGACCGTCTTCGGGTGGGGGTGGCGCGTACAGAGCATCGTCGCGGCGATCGGCATCGCCGGCTTCGCGTGGCTCGCGCCCGCCGGCGATCCGTCCGCGACCCTCTCCGGGCTGGTCGCGCTCGTGCTCGGCTCGACCTGCTCGTTCGTTGGAACGGTCGAGCTCGATCGGCAGCGCAGTGCCGAGCGCGTCGAGCACCAGCGCTTCGTCGCCCGCACCCAGGAGGCGCTGGCGACGCTCGCGACGCGCGCGAGCGCGGCGGTGCCGGCGGCGCAGTCTCCCGAGGAGCGGCGCACCGGCAGCGGATCGCAGCAAGCCTCGGATCCCGTCGCGACGGTCGAGCGGATCGGCGCCGCCTTCGACGAGCTGCGCAGGCAGCACCGGCGCGAGCTGCTGCGGGACCGCGAGATGAACGCGCACTTCATCGGCCAGGCCTCGCACGAGTTCCGCACGCCGCTCTCGGTCATCCAGACCGCGGCCGAGGCCTTGAAGCTCTACAGCGGCCGCATGAGCTCGGCGCTGCAGCAGGATCGTCTGACGAAGATCGAGGAGGCCGTGCAGGAGATGACCAAGCTGCTGCACAACGCCCTCACGTTCAGCCGCGTCGATACGGGCAAGGTCAAGTGCGAGCGCGGGCCGGTCGATCTGCGGGCACTGGGACGGGAGGTCGTTCGCGACGTCAAGGCGAACCTCGGCGAGCGCGAGATCGGGCTCACGATCCGCGGCGCCGCGCGCCTGCCCCAGCTCGACGCCTCGCTCACGCGGGAGATCCTGTCGAACCTCGTCGTCAACGCCGTCAAGTACTCGCCCGACGGGGGCAAGATCGACGTCGACATCATGATCGGCGAGGCCGACGTCCAGATCCGCGTCGCCGACGAAGGCATCGGGATCAAGCCCGAGGATCAGGCGAAGGTGTTCGAGGCGTTCGGACGTGGCGGGAACGTGCGCTCGATTCCGGGCACGGGCCTCGGGCTCGCCATCACGAAGCGCGCCGCCGAGGTGCACGGCGGGACGATCACGCTCGAGAGCCGCCACAGCGGCGGGACGATGTTCACGGTGACGCTGCCGGAGAGCGTCGAGCTCGGCCAACCGTCGCAGCGGCGCACGGGGTAGCAGCCCCGAGGGCGACGGACGACGGCACCTTGCAACGCCGTCCCCCGCGCTGCACATGGGCGGCAGTGCAACCCCGGCGCGGCACGATGAGAACACCCGGCCGCCGATCCCGCGCGCGCGGCGCCGCGACCTCGCATCGGCCGCCGCCTTTCCGCCGACTCGTCTATCGCCTCGTCTGTCGCGTGCCGCGCGGGAAGGTCGTGACCTACGGGCAGGTCGCGGCGATCCTCGGCCAGCCGCGCGCTGCACGCGCGGTCGGCACCGCGCTGGCCGCGCTACGCGGCGGCCTCCTCGGCACGGTGCCGTGGCAGCGGGTGATCGCGGCGTCCGGCCGGTGCACACACCGCGACGGGCTCTCCGCGTCGGTGCAGCGCGACCTGCTCGAGCGCGAGGGCGTGCGCTTCGATCGGCGCGGCCACGTCGACCTCGCCAAGGTGCGCTGGGCCGGACCGCGGCGCGAGTTGACGACGCGACTGCGCACCGAGCTCTGATCAGCGCTTGCGGCCGCAGGGATCGGTCGCCGGCGGCTGCGATGGGGCCTGGAGGAACCGCGGCGTCATCGGTTCGAGGCTGGGCGTGACCATGTCGGCGGGGACGAGCGTGAAGTAGCCCCCGGTGAGGAGATCGCCGATCCCCCCGCACAGGACCAGCACCGTTTCGACGGTGCCGGTGCAGAGGCCGATCAGCGCCAGGGCCGGAACGCGCAGGTAGCCGCCTACGCTGGCACCCGACGTGTCCTCGGCGCCGGCCTTCCCGCCGCCGATGAGCTGGCGGGGCGGCAGCGTCAGGGAGTTCACCATGGCGAGCGGTCCGCGGGCGAGCGAGCTCGCCGACCAGACCTGCACGCACTCGCCCGCGTCGTTCACTTTCCACTCCTCCGCGCGTGCCAGCCGAGCGGTCACGCAGAGGAGGGCCAGGAGACACGCCACACGAATCGTCATGCGGCGCGCCTATTACGTCGGCGACCGGCTCGTCAAGGATCGACGGCCGCCCGTCGTCAGATCGGACGGGGGTGAAGGCTCACGCGCTCGCGCAGCCGCTCGACCGCGGTGGGCTGCCGACCGCCGCGGAAGTACAGACAGATCGTCTCGATCCGCTGGTGTGGCTTCTTCGATCGCAGGCGGGCCACCTTCGCCTGCGGCGGCTCGGCGCCCGCGCGCGCGAACGAGGCGCGATCGACCAGCGCCGACCCGGCACGCGCCTGCGAGCAGAGATAGGCGGCGACGTTCACCGGCTCGCCAATGACGCCGATCTGCTTCTTGCCCGCAGGGCCGATGAAGCCGATCGTCGCGGCGCCGAAGCTGAGACCGACGCCCAGACCGATGCGGACGGCGGCGCGACGCTCGCGCTTCCAGTCGCTCTGCCAGCGCTCATAGAGGGCGTCGAACGACTGGTGCAGCGCCGGACACACCTGGTGGACCGTCATGTCGAGGAGCGCCGCCGGCGTGAGACCCGCGAGCTCCGGCAGGAAGACGGCGAGGAGCCCGTCGCCCGTGTACTGGAACACGACCCCGCCGTGGCGCTCGATGACGCGCGTCAGCTCGGTCAGGTACTCGCCGATGAGCTCGCTCAGGTACTGCGTGTCGCTGAGCTCGCGCGTGAGGTTCGAGAAGCCGCGCATGTCGACCGCGACGACCGCGGCGTCGTGCGGGTGGGGAACCAGCAGCCCTGGATGGGCGCGCGCACGCAGCGAGCGCTCGATGGGGTGCGCCGTCACGCGGTCGGTCGCCGCCGCCGTCGCGCCCGAGAGCCAGCGCACGACGGCCGACCCCGTCGGGCCGAGCCAGTGGTCGGCGACCGCGGCGATGCGCCGCACGAGCGCGTGCGGCAGGCCGGAGAGCTCGAGAAAGGTGGGGCTCACACGAACGTCGGCCCACCAGCGCACGACCGGCTGGGGGACCTCGGGCTGGCTCGCTCCGCACGCCAGGACCAGGGCCGTGTGCTGCGGCTGGTAGCGGACGGCATCGACGATCGCGCGGACGGCGCCGAGGACCAGCGCGTCCCATGCGCTCTCGAACGAATCGGCGAGGGTCCGCGTGCGGCTCACCTCGGGGGTCATGGTCCTGAAAGGGTAGCGGAGGCGTGGTGTGAGGCAACCACCGCCGCGGCTCGAAGCGGGACGTCACCTTCATTTCATTGACCTGCAGCGGCCCGCTACGGCGTATGCTGCTGAAAACGCGGGACTCGCGAAATTGCCCTTGACGCGGTGGAGTGCGGGACCGTACAGCGCGGTCATACGATCGTGGGTCGCCCGAAAGGGCAGGAGGTCCCCATGCACGCCATCGCGAGAGTCGCGACCATGACGGCCGTTCTCGTCTGGACGGTGCTCCCGGCAAGCGGCCAGCAGACGATCCTCGGCAACAAGTTCTCGCTCGCCGAGAAGCCGGGGTTCCCGATCACGCGGAAGATCACCCTCAAGTCGACCGAGGCCGACAGCCTCGACACCCTCACGGGCGACCCCATGACCAACGGCGCAACCGTGCAGATCATCGTCAACGGCGCGACGTCGACGACGCAGACGATCGCCCTGCCGCCGGGCGAGCGGTGGCGCCGCTCGCCGAGCGATCCGACCGTGCCGGCCGTCGCGTGGAAGTACCGCGAGATAAGGCGCCTCGGGTTCGTCTCGCCGGTGACGACCTTCACCATCGCGCAGAAGACGTCGCCCGGCACCTTCAAGCTGGCGGCGACCCTCGCCGGAAAGTACGTTCCGCTCGACATCGCGGCGCCCAACCCGGGCACCTACGCGGGCATCGTCGTCACGCTCGGCGGCGGCGGCACGTACTGCACGAACTTCGGCGGCACGGCCGGCGGGTCGATCATCCGCAACGACAATCGCCTGTTCAGGGTCTCCCACCCCCAGTCGGAAGGGACGTGCCCGAGCGGGACGGCGACCTGCGGTGACGGTGTGATCCAGACGCCGTTCGAGACCTGCGACGTCTCGAACGACGCCGCCTGCCCGGGGCTCTGCGGCGCGAACGGGCTCCCGTGTCTCTGCCCGTACTGCGGCGACGGCGCGATCGATCCGGGCGAAGCCTGCGATCGACCGAACGTCGGCTCGTGCACCGAGGGCTGCTCGTTCCAGTGCACGTGCACGACCTGCGGCAACGGCGTCATCGAGCATCCGGTCGAGGACTGCGAGGCCTCGAGCGACTGCTTCGAGGGAACCTGCCCCGCGCCGGGAGAGCCCCTGCAGTGCCAGTGCCCGTACTGCGGCGACGGCCTCGTGAACTTGCCCGCCGAGCAGTGCGACGGCGTCGACGACGCCGCGTGCCCCGGCGCCTGCATCGACAACGATTGTCTGTGCGCGGTCTGTGGCAACAATGTCGTCGAAGGCCCCGAGCAGTGCGACGGGACGGACGACGGCGCCTGTCCCGGTCTGTGCGACGGCACCTGCCACTGCCCCTGACGACCACGGGCGCGCGGAACGAGGATCGCCTTCCGCGCGCCCACGCGGGGACAGCTACTCGTCGTCGCCGGTCGTGAGGCGGCGTACGCGGTCGTTCACCTTGCGGATCAGTCCGTAGACGGCCTCGATCGTGTTGTTCTGCGTCACCTTCAGCTCCTCGAAGGTGTGCTTCAGCGGCGTGATCTCGGCGAGCACGTCGAGCGGGAGCTCCGCGACGGACTTGTGGATGCCTTCGACGGTCGAGGTGACCTCGTCGATCGTGTCGTGGAGGGTGGCGGCGATTCCTCGCGCTTCGCTCATGGCGATTCTCCTTCTGCCTGGGTGATGCTCGGTCCTCGCAGCAGCTGGCGCCATTCGTGCTCGGACGTGAGCGCGGGCCGCGTGGTGTCGATGAAGTCCACCAGCGTGCCGACGAAGCGTGCCGGGGCCTCGCAGTGCGGGAAGTGGCCCGCGTCGTCGAAGATCTCGAGGCGGCTCCCCGGGATGGCCTCGTGCGCGGCGATGCCGTGGTGTACGGGGATGAGGGCGTCCTCCCGTCCCCAGACGATCAGCGTGGGTACGCGGGCGGCCAGATAGAGCCGGTCGTTCGCGGTCACCGACTGACCGCCCGGATCGATCACGGCACGCAGCGTGCGGAAGAACGCGCGCCGCGCGTCGTCCTCGGCGAGCGACGCGTACGCACGCCAGATCTCTTCGGCCGTCGGCGTAGTGCGAAGCGCAGCGCGGCCGAGCCACGCCGCCACACGCCGGCCCGCGTCGCGCAGGGCGGGGGAGCAGAAGAGCGGGAAGACCTGCTCCACGCCCGGGAGGCTGAGGCCCCGCAGCAGCGGGCTCACCTCGCGGCCGAGCCCGCCGCTCGAGACGAGGACCAGCCGCTCGCACCGTTCGGGATACTGGTAGGCGAGCTGCATCACGACACCACCCCCGAGCGATTGGCCGACGAGCGTTACACGCTCGTGCCCGAGGGCGGCGAGCAGATCACGGACGAGGTTCGCATGGGCGCCGAGCGAGTACTCGGTGCGCGGCTTGGCCGAGCGGCCGTGACCCAGCAGATCCGGCGCGACGATCGTGAACCGCCGCGCGAGGGCAGGGATCACGTGCTTCCACGTCTCCGAGCTTCCGGCCATGCCGTGAACGAGGACGACGACCGGACCCGTGCCCGCCGTGCGGAACGCGACCGGGTGGCCGTGGATCGAGAGGTGTCGGAGCGGCGGAGCGTCGGTCATCGACGTCATCTCGCGCTCGCGAGGCCGGGATCCCGCTCGAGGTTGCCGAGGCACGACCGGCACAGGATCGCCCGCGGCCCCGGTCGATCGCGTACACCGATGGCGGCGCGGGTTCCCCTTTGGAGGATCGCGTTGCACTCGGCGCAGATGGCGTTGAGGTTGAGAACGGCCTCCTGCCAGCCGAGGACCTCGGCGCGATCCGCGCGCGCGTGACCCCGCTCGCGCGGAGATGCCTCGGCTCCGGTGATCGCGAGCGCGATGTCCGTGCTGTCGTTCACGATGTCCTCGACCAGGCCGAAGGTCGTCAGCAGGACGTTGCGCACGACGGTCGACACCGACATGCCGAGGCTCTTCGCCCGCCGCTTGATGTGGCGGTCGAGCGACTCGGGGACGCGGGTGTGGAGCACGCGCTCCTTGCGCTGGTCGAGATCGACGGCGTCAGGGGCTTCCTCTCGAGAGCGGTCGCGTTCGGGTTGGCTCACGCCTCCTCCGTAGTCGCGTGTACTCGGATGTGACACATACGTCAAGCATTGTGAGACACGATCTTTCACGCGGGACCGGAGTCGGATAGGGAGCGCGGGCGATGGGCGTGGGCCAGGGCACACCGGCCGCGGCGGGCGAGCCGGCGACCGAGGCGTACGGTCTTCGCGATCTCGTGGAGTACTTCCTGCGCCTCGGAACCTTTGGCTTCGGGGGGCCGATCGCGCTCGTCGGCTACATGCAGCGCGACCTGGTCGAGCGCCGCCGCTGGTTCTCGAAACGCGACTATCTGGAGGGTCTCGCGCTGGCGCAGCTCGCGCCGGGACCCCTGGCCGCGCAGCTCGCGATCTACCTCGGGTGGCTCAAGGCGCGCACGTTCGGTGCGACGCTCGTCGCGCTGGCGTTCGTGCTGCCGTCGTTCGTCATGGTGCTGGCGCTCTCGGCGCTCTACCTGCGCTACGGCGGCCTCGCCTGGATGCAGGGCGCCTTCTACGGCGTCGGCGCCGCCGTCATCGCCATCATCGGGCGCAGCGCATGGAAGCTCGTCCGCACGAGCCTCGGCTCCGATCACCTCATGTGGGGGATCTTCACCGGGAGCGCTCTCGTGACGGCGTGGACCGAATCCGAGATCGTGTGGGTCTTCCTGCTGGCCGGCGTCGTTGGGCTCGCCTTCCGGGGCTGGCCGGGCGCGCGCGCGAGCGCCGCGGTTCTCGTTCCGTGGCCGTGGCTCGTCGCCGGGCTCCACGGCACGGCGGCCGAGCGCACGCTGTGGACGATTCTCGTCTACTTCGCCGAGGCCGGCGCGTTCGTGTTCGGCAGCGGGCTCGCCATCGTGCCGTTCCTGCACGGTGGCGTGGTGAACGACTTCCGCTGGCTCACCGAGCGACAGTTCCTGGACGCCGTCGCGGTCGCGATGATCACGCCCGGTCCCGTCGTGATCACGGTCGCGTTCATCGGGTATCTGGTTGCGGGGCCCCTCGGCGCGACGCTGGCGGCGGTCGGCGTCTTCCTGCCGTGCTATCTCTTCGTCGTGATTCCGGCGACGTACTTCCGTCGCTCGGTGGACCATCCGAGCGTCAAGGCCTTCGTCGGCGGCGTGACGGCGGCGGCGACGGGCGCGATCGCGGGGGCGGCGCTCGTCCTCGGTCGGCGCGCGATCATCGACGTGCCGACGGCGCTGATCGGTCTCGCGACCCTCGCGGTCCTCACCCGGGTGAGGGGCGTGTCGGAGCCGCTCGTCATCGTGGCGGCCGGCGTCGTGGGTCTGGTCGTCACACGGGCCATCGCCTCGTGACGAAGCCGGTCAAGGTCGGCGTCGGCATCGGCGTCGCTGGCGTGGTGTCGGCCATCCTCGCCGCCGTCACGGGCGGAGTCGCGCGTGTCTTCTGGACGTGGACGGCGGCCTCGTGTGCCGTCGCCTGCGCCGCCTACCTGCTCAACCGGCCCGCCTGGCTCGGCAAGCGCGCCGGGCGGCTGTCGCTGCAAGCGCTCGCCCTCTTGCCGTACGTGATCGCGTTCCGCATCGCCTGCGCGGTGATGCGTGCCTGGCGGGCCGCGGACGGGCCGACGCGGGTCGCGCCCGGTCTGTGGGTGGGCGGACGAATCGACGGCGCGACGCTGCCACCCTCGGTGACGACCGTCGTCGACCTCGTGGCGGAGTACTCGGCGCCGCGCGCCATCCGCGACCTCCCAGGCTATCGCTCCCTCCCGGTCCTGGACGGCGGCTACCCTCCGGACACGGCCGTGTTCCTCGATCTGGTCCGCGAGCTCATCGCGTGCGAGGGCGACGTGTTGGTGCACTGCGATTCGGGGCGTGGCCGCGCGCCGACGATGGCGGCGGCGCTCCTCGTCGCGCGCGGCCACGCGGGCGACGTCGACGGTGCGGTCGCGTTGATCCGTGCTCGCCGCCCCGTCGCGGCACCGACGCGCTCGGACCTCGTGTTCCTGGACTCGGTCTCCGCGGACTTGCGCGCGATCGCCGGTGGCGAGCGCGCGCAGTTGCGGCGCCACGACGCGATGTCGTAGTCGAAGCGGGCCATGCCCGAAGTCGTGATGCACCAGCGCTTCGACGCCCCGCCCGAGCGCGTCTTCGAGGCCATGACCGACCACGCCGGCTTCGGCCGGTGGATGAACGCCGACATCCGCGTCGAGCGGCAGGGCATGCCGCCACCCAACGGCCTCGGGGCGGTCCGGGCGGTGACGGCGCGCGGCCTCACCGTGCGCGAGGAGGTGGTCGCGTGGGAGGCCCCGCGCGCGATGGACTATCGCGTCATCGCGGGCGCGCCGTTCCGCGATCACCTGGGGCAGATCCGCATCGAGCCGGACGGCGCCGGCACGCGGCTCGACTACCGGATCCGCTTCGAGTGGCCGTGGTACGCGGGCGGCGACGTCGTGGGCGGTCTCCTCGCGCGTACGCTCGAGCGCGAGATCTCGGCCGGCCTCGCGCGCATGGCGGCCGCGCTGCGCTGATCGCGGCGGGGGCTCGTCCGGCCCGCGCGTGCTAGACTCCGGTCATGGCCGAGTACCGCGTCGAGACCGACACCATGGGGCCGGTGCGCGTCGAGGCGAGCCGCTACTGGGGCGCACAGACGCAGCGCGCGCTCGAGCACTTCCCGATCGGGCAGGATCGCTTCGTCTGGGGTCGCGCGACGATTCGCGCGCTGGGGCTCGTCAAGCGAAGCGCGGCGGAGGCGAACACGGAGCTCGGCGAGCTCGCCCCCGAGATCGCCGGGCTGATCGTGCGGGCGGCCGACGAGGTGATCGCCGGCACGCTCGACGCGCACTTCCCGCTCGGCGTCTTCCAGACGGGCTCCGGGACGCAGACCAACATGAACGCGAACGAGGTGATCGCGAACCGCGCCATCGAGCTCGCCGGTGGCGTCGTCGGCTCGAAGACGCCGGTCCACCCGAACGACCACGTGAACCGGGGCCATTCGTCGAACGACGCCATTCCCACCGCGCTCCACGTGGCCGTCGTCGAGGAGCTGCACGCACGGCTCTATCCCGCGCTGGGGCGTCTGCGCGGCACGCTCGCGGCGAAGGCGGCCGCGTTCGCGGACGTGGTGAAGGTCGGCCGCACGCATCTCCAGGATGCGACGCCGATCACGCTCGGCCAGGAGATCTCGGGCTGGACGGCGCAGGTCGACCAGGCGCTCGCCGGCATCCGCCATGCGGAGGCGGGGCTCCACGCCCTCGCGATCGGCGGCACGGCCGTGGGCACGGGGCTCAACGCCCATCCACGCTTCGGCGAGCGCGTCGCGGCGAAGCTCGCGGCCGCGACCGGTCGCCCGTTCGCCAGCGCCGAGAACAAGTTCGCCGCGCTGGCGGCGCACGATGCGCTCGTCGCCGCGTCGGCGACGCTGCGGACGCTCGCCGGCGCGCTCATGAAGATCGCGAACGACGTGCGCTGGCTCGCCTCGGGCCCGCGCGCGGGCATCGGAGAGATCACGATCCCGGAGAACGAGCCGGGGTCCAGCATCATGCCGGGCAAGGTCAACCCGACCCAGTGCGAGGCCCTGACGATGGTTGCGACGCGCGTCTTCGGGAACGACGCCATGGTGGCGTTCGCCGGCTCGCAGGGGACGTTCGAGCTGAACGTCTACAAGCCCGTCATCGGTCACGGCGTGCTCGAGAGCATCGCGCTGCTCGCCGAGGCGTGCGGCGCCTTCACGAGCTTCTGCGCCGCCGGCATCGAGCCCGATCGCGCCCGCATCGCGGCGCTCCTCGAGCGGAGTCTCATGCTGGTGACGGCGCTCACGCCCGTCGTCGGCTACGAGAAGGCGGCGGCGATCGCCAAGCGGGCGCACGCCGAGGGCACGACGCTTCGCGAAGCGGCCCTGGCGATGGGCGCCCTCAGCGCCGAGGAGTTCGATCGCCTGGTCGTGCCGATCGAGATGACGCGCCCGCGGAGCTGACGCTTGTGTCTTGTCGCCCGGGCTAGAGTGCAGGCGCCGGGAGGAGGCACGGAGCTCGGGGTTGCTGACCGAGGTCCCGTTGGCGCGAGACCGAGACTGAGCACGAGCCCGTGCCTCTTGCCGGCCGTGCCTTAGCT
>DATJZY010000094.1 GCA_035577985.1 Candidatus Eisenbacteria bacterium | reverse complement strand
AGCAGGCATGGCTGCAGTTCGACCTGGACGACATGCTGAAGCTGCGCGCCGGCAACGTGCTCGTGCCGGTCGGCCGCTTCAACATCAATCACGACGACAACCGGTGGGACATCCCGCGGCGCTCGCTGGTCGATCGCGGCGTTCCGGTCCTGCCGGCCGAGGCGGCGTGGAGCGAGCTCGGCGTGGGCTTTCTCGGCGACATCCCGATGGGCGAGCAGGGCATCCTCAGCTACCAGGGCTACGTCGTGAACGGCGTCACGCTCGACACCGAATTCGAGACGGTGCTCGAGTCGCGCCAGGGCGACACCACCAAGCAGGCGATCGAGGCCAAGGTGAGCCCGACCAGCGGCACGTTCGGGCAGGACGTGAAGAACGCCAAGTCGATCACCGGACGTCTCGCCTACACCCCCGCGCTCGGCCACGAGATCGGAGCGTCGGGGTATTGGGGACGGTATACGCCCGATTTCCTCCCCGACGAGGATCTGTGGTCCGCCTCCGTCGACGGCCTGACGGGGTGGGGCCCCTTCGAGCTCGAGGGCGAGTACGTCTACACGCGGTTCGAGGGCATCAAAAACGTCGCGAAGGGCTTCGCGCGGCGGGCGATCGAGCACGAGTCCGAGAGCGAAGCCGGCGACGTCGAGACCGAGGTCGAGTTCGAGCTGGCGGGACTCGCGCGTGCCAAGCAAGGCTACTGGCTCGAGGGACGCTACCGCTTCTGGCCCGCGTTCCTCTCCGACACGTTCCTCGGCCGGTCGTTCACCAACCCGCAGTTCGTGGCCGTGGCGCGCGCCGAGCAGGTGTGGCTCGACGGCCTCGTCGAGGACGTGGTCTTCAGCGGTGGCCGGCTGACCCAGTTCACCGACGAGAACCGCTACGTGAACCGCTTCACCGTCGGGCTCGCGTACCGTCCCGTGCCGCTCGTCGTCTTCCAGCTCGCCTACGAGTACACGATGACGAACGACGGACAGAGCCTCTCCGACGTGACGAACTTCCTGGTCGCGGGCCCGCACGAGGACCACGCGAGCACGATCCTCGTCGGTGCGGCGTTCGGATTCTGACGGAGGCGCCGTGCGATATCTGCTCGTGGCGCTCGCCGCCTGGCTCGTGTTGGCCAACGCTCCCGTTCGATCCGCCGAAGGCGAAGAGGACGAGGAAGGCGATCCGCCGCAGGTCGCCGTCGGCGAGCGGCTCTTCCTCGAAACCCGTTTCGCGCAGTTCTTCGCCGCGAGCTCGGGCGGCAACGTGAATGCCCTGGTGCCGGCGGGGGATCCCGTCATGGCGACGACGATGACGACCAGCGGCGCCATCCCCGGCCCGTTCGCCGGGCAGTCGATGAACTGCCGCGCCTGCCACCTGGTCGACGACGTGAAGGACACGCCGGGCGGGGGCAGCCGGAGCTACGACGACTTCGCGCGGCAGAGCCCGATCCCGCTGCGCGACGACGGGCGCACGACGACGCCGCGCAATTCGCCGACGCTCGTGAACGCGTCGCTCGCCCGCGACCGTCCCTTCGCCCTCCACTTCGACGGCGAGTTTCCGAGCCTTCCGGCGCTCGTGAAGGGCACGATGACCGGCCGGAACTACGGCTGGCTTCCGACCGAGCAGGAGGCAGCCGTCGCGCAGGTCGCGCGCGTCGTCCGCGAGGACGACGGCCTGGGCACGCTCGCGCAATCGGCCGGCGGGACGTATCGGCGCGTTCTCGCCGGGACCGATCCGACGATCCCGAAAGAGCTCCGGCTGCCGCGCAAGTTCCGCATCGACGTCGATGCGGCGACCGACGCCCAGATCCTCGACGCCGTGGCGCGACTCGTCGCCGCGTACGTCGAGTCGCTGGTCTTCATGCAGGAGGACGACGGGTTCACGGGGTCGGCATACGACCGGTTCCTGCTGAAGAACCACATCCCGAACAAACAGGACGAGTTCGAGCCCCAGCGCTTCTACGTGCAGCGGCTGCGCGAGTTCCTGGCCAACAAGGACGCCCCCGACTTCGTGACGCCAGCCGACGGCACCTTGGCGCTGCACTCGCATCCGTTCGCGTTCGGCGCGCAGGAGCTGGCAGGCCTGCGCATCTTCCTCGATCCGAAGCGCGGGAACTGCGCCGCCTGTCACATCCCGCCGACGTTCACCGACTTCGGGCTGCACAACACCGGCGTCACGCAGCGCGACTACGACCTCGTGCACGGCGGCGGCGCATTCGCGCAGCTCGCGATCCCGGCCCTCGCCACGCGCAGCGCGAATCCGGACGCGTATCTTCCCGCGACGGCGCTCCATCCGAACGCGAGGGAGCCCTTGCGAGCCCTCCCGCGGCGGGACGATCCGCGCCACGCCGACCTCGGGGTGTGGAACATCTACCAGAATGCGGACTTCCCCGGCCCTCCGCAGCACCGGCTGGAGAAGCTCGTGTGCGCCTCGCTGAGCTCCACGCGATCGGAGTGCCGCCGCAAGGCGCCGACGCCGTCGGCTCGCCTCGACGCAGCGATCGGTCTCTTCAAGACGCCGGGGCTCCGCGACCTCGGACACTCGGGCCCGTATCTTCATTCCGGCACGCTCGACCAGATCGAGGACGTGGTTCGCTTCTACATCGACGCGTCGGCGGCGGCGCGCGCCGGACGGCTTCGCAACGGCGCCCGCGAGCTGCTCGACATGTCGATCGGCGAGGCCGACGTCGCTCCCCTCTCGGCGTTCCTGCGCTCGCTCGACGAGGACTACGAGTAGCGAGAGGCCCCGGAGGCCTCCGGCCGCCGTTCCCCGGGACGACCTTGCCAGGTCGTCCGACATTGCGGAGAGTCTCTCGCGTGTCACGGGCGAGAGGCGGCGCGGCGTGACGGCCGCGCCGGTGAGTGCGACGTACGATCGTCGTCTGCTCTACGTGGCGACGTTCCTGCGCGCCCTCGCGACGGGATTCCTCGGCGTCGTGCTCGGGCTCGAGCTCGCTGCGCGTGGATTCGGTGCGACCGAGACCGGGCTCGTCGTCGCCGCGGGACTCGGCGGGGCGGCAGCTGCCGTCCTCGTGACGACGCTCGTCGGTGATCGGGTCGGTCGCCGCCGCCTGCTGCTGGCGCTGACGGCGGCCGGAGCCGTCGGCGCCCTGGTCGCGAACGCCGCCACGAGTCTCCCTCTGCTCGTCGCGGCCAGCTTCGTCGGGATGCTCAACGGGATGGGGCGCGATCGCGGTGCCGCGCTGGTGCTCGAGCAGGCGATGCTGCCGGCGACCACGACCGACGCGGGGCGCACGTCGGCCTTCGCATGGTACAGCCTCCTGCAGGACGTCGGGCACGCGTTGGGCGGGCTCGCCGCCGGCCTGGGCGCGGGGCGCTCGCTGCCGATCTATGCCGTGCTCGTCCTGGCGAGCGGCTGTCCGTACCTGCGCCTGTCGCCGGCCCTCGAACCCGATCGCTCGTCGGAGACGACACGGCTCTCCGCCGAGGGCCGGCGCGTGCTGTGGCGGATCTCGGCGCTCTTCTTCCTCGACAGCGTGGCCGGCGGGTTCATTCCGGGCGCGCTGCTGTCCGTCTTCTTCCACGAACGGTTCGGCGTCGGCGCCGGGACGCTCGGGATACTCTTCTTCGCGGCGCGCGCGGCGAATGCGGCATCGCATCTGGGCGCTGCCTGGCTCGCACGCAGGATCGGGCTCGTGAACACGATGGTCTTCACGCACGTCCCGTCGAGCCTCCTCCTGATGACGGTGCCGCTGGCGCCGACCTTCCAGGTGGCGGCCGTTCTCTTCCTTCTCCGAGAGGGTCTGGTCGAGATGGACGTTCCCACGCGGCAGTCGTACGTCATGGCGGTCGTCCGTCCCGAGGAGCGAACGGTGGCCGCGGGCGTGACGCAGCTCGTGCGAGTCGCGGGATGGGCGGTGGGTGCGTTGCTCGCCGGCGCCGCGATGGAGCACATCGCCGCGGCGACGCCGCTCGCGATCGCCGCCGCGCTGAAGATCACCTACGACGTGTGCCTCTACGCTGCGTTCCGGCGCGAGCATCCGCCGGAGGAGCGTGGCCGCGGCTAGCCTCGAGCGCCAGGGTCCGTACCGCCGTTCGGGTGCCCCCACCCCGGGTCCGTGGACCGGTCCTTACGGACTGCTCGGCGTTTTTTCCTTGACGCCGCGCTTCGGCGTCGTTTACGCCGACCGGTGAGGTGCCGACATGAATCGAGCCCGGTGCGTACGGCTGGCGCTCGCGGGTGTGCTGCTGGTGCCCGCGTTCGCCGGCGCCGCGGCGCAAACGAGCGACCAGCAGCGCTGCATCAACGACGTGAACAAATACGGCTCGCGGGTCGCGAAGAGCCAGAACAAGGCGAGCGTCGCCTGCGTGCAGAATGCCGGCCGTGGGCTGACCTTCCGGCTCGGCGTTCCCCCGCAGGCGCAGACCGCGCAGGACTGTCTCACCAACGACGTCGGCGGGAAGATCGCCAAGGGCACGCTGAAGCTCCAGGACCGCGAGGCACGGAGCTGCCTCGCCGCGCCCGAGCAGCTCCCGGGCTTCGGCTATGCCGGCGCGGCCGCCGTCGACGGGGCCGCGCGCGCGGCCGGTCTGGCGATGGTGGCCGGGCTCTTCGGGCCGAACCTCGACGCGGCGATCGTCTCCTACGCCGCCGACTCGGACGGAGCACGCTGCCAGTACGAAGTGCTGCGCTACACGACCGAGCTGTTCTACGCCATCTGGAAGGAGGCGCTGACGGCGAAGAAGAACGTGCTGCGGGGGATCGGCCGCCTGACTGGGACGGGGCCCGTCGCGTCGGCTGTCGACCTCCAGAGCGACATCGCCGCCACCATCCAGGCCGACGCCAAGGGGAAGATCGCGCGCTCCGCCACCCGCCTGCACGACAAGGCGCTCCAGCGCTGCACCGGCGTGCCGACGCCGCTCGCGCAGATGTTCCCCGGCGCCTGCAGCGCCTCGCCGTCGCCCGTCGAGCTCGGCACGTGCGCCGAGGGTCTCGCGCGCGGGCGGTTCTATCAGTCCCTCGCCGGCGCCGACGCGCTCGCGATCGACTGTGACCTCACCGACGACGGCTTGGCCAACCTCTCGTGCGAGTCCGCCGAGCTGCGCGAGCACGTGCTGAACCGCATCGGCTACGGCCCGGATCCATGGACGCGCGCCCGCATCCAGCAGCTCGGCGTCACGGCGTACATCCAGGAGCAGCTCTCGCCGGCGACGATCGACGACAGCGCCACCGATGCGGAGCTGGCGCAGTTCCCGAGCCTCACGATGACGTTCCAGGAGCTGCGCGCGAACTACGCGAACAATCCCGTCCCGCCGCAGCTGGGCCTCGGCGTCATCGCGCGCGAGCTGAAGCAGGCCAAGGTGATCCGCGCCGTCATGAGCCACCGCCAGCTCGCCGAGGTGCTCGTCGACTTCTGGCAGAACCACTTCAACGTCGCCGCCGGATCGAGCCAGCGCACGAAGTACGACATCAGCCCGTACGATCGCATCGCGCTGCGTCCGAACGTGCTGGCGCGATTCGAGGATCTGCTGGTGGCGGACGCCAAGTCGCCGGCGATGGGCGACTACCTCGACAACCGGCGCAACCGCGTGAATGCCATCAACGAGAACTACGCCCGCGAGGTCCTCGAGCTGCACACGGTGAGCGTCAACGGTCCCTACACCGAGACCGACATCCCCGAGCTGGCGCGCTGTCTCACGGGCTGGGAGGAGGACTACGCCAATGCCGTCGACGGCTTCGAGTTCCGCGCCAACTTCCACGACCAGGGCGCGAAGACGGTGATGGGTGTGTCGATCCCGCCCAACGGCGGCATGAACGATGGCCTCACCATGTTCGACTTCCTCGCCCACCATCCGAGCACGGCGCAATTCATCAGCCGCAAACTGGTCATCCGGTTCGTGTCGGAGAATCCGCCGCAGCGGCTGGTCGACGAGGCCGCCGGCGTCTTCCTCGGCACGGGTGGCGACCTCCGCAGCGTGATGGAGACGATCCTGCTTTCGCCCGAGTTCCTGTCGTCGCCGCAGTACCGCAAGGCGAAGGTGAAGCGACCGCTCGTCTTCTTCGCGAGCCTCATCCGCGCGGTCGGCGCCGATCCGACCACGTTCAACAGCAACACGGTTCGCAATCGCGTCGCCGACCAGGGCGAGGACCTGTACGACGCCGGTCCGCCCACCGGCTACCCCGACACGTCGGGCTATTGGTTCTCGCCGGGCACGGCGCTGAAACGCATGAACGAGGCCGAGGCAGTGAGCCGCGGCTCGTACGGCCTCGACTTCACGTATCCCGTGGTCGGCGGCACGTCGGAGGAGATCATCGACGGGCTCACGAGCGGCCTCTTCCTGGCTCCGCTCTCGAGCCCGACGCGCGAGATGGGGCTCGGCTTCCTGGACATCCTGCCGGAGCCGGTCGTCGCGACGCGCATCGAGCAAGCCGCGGCGGTGCTCCTCTCGAGCCCCGAGTTCCTGACCCACTGAGGACGAGGTGACGACATGATGCTCACGCGCAGACAGATCCTCCAGTCGGCTGCGGTCGGCATGACGGCCTTCCTCCTCCCCCCATGGGCGCGCAAGGTGCGGGCCGCGGGCACCGACCCGGTGATCGTGTCGATCTTCCAGCGCGGCGCCTGCGACGGGCTCAACACCGTCGTGCCGGTCGGCGATCCCTTCTACTATTCGAGCCGGCCGACCGTGCAGATCGCGCCCGGCACCGAGCTTCCGCTCGACGCGTTCTTCGGCCTGAATCCCGCGTTCGCCGACCTGCAGACGGTGTACGCGGCCGGCGACCTCGCCTTCATCCACGCCGCCGGCAGTCCCGATCCGTCACGCTCTCACTTCGACGCGCAGGACTTCATGGACCGCGCGGCGCCGGGCAACAAGTCGATCGTCGACGGATGGCTCAATCGATACCTCGGCGTCGCAGGCGGTGGCCAGTCGATCGCCGGGATCAGCATCTCGTCGGCGAAGACGAAGTCGCTCGTCGGACCCGCGCCGGCCCTCGCCTTCGAGTCGATCGCGGGCTTCACGCTCACGGGCAACTGGGCGAGCGAGCGCCGCATCGCGCTCGAGGCGCGCTACGAGATCGTCCCCGGGCTGGTCGGCGGTACCGTGGTCGATGCGTTCGAGGCGATGGACATCGTTGCCGGCGTCGATACGACCACCACCGTCACGTATCCCACCGGCGATCTCGGCGCCGCCCTCAGGGACGCCGCGGCGCTCATCAAGGCCGACATCGGTGTCAAGGTGATCGCGGTCAACATCGGCGGATGGGACCACCACACGAACCTGCTCGCGAACCTGGCCTCGCTGGGCGCCGAGCTGTCGGCGTGCCTGCGAGCGTTCCACGACGACCTCGGCGCCGACCTCGGACGCACTCTCACCCTGGTGATGACCGAGTTCGGCCGGCGCGTCGACGAGAACGGCGGCGACGGCACGGACCACGGCCACGGGGGCGTGATGATGGCGATGGGCGGCGGCATCGCCGGCGGACGCGTGGTCCTGAAGGACGGCCAGTGGCCGGGTCTCGCACCCGCCAACCGCTTCATCGGCCAGGATCTCCAGGTGACGACCGACTTCCGCGACGTGTTCGCGGAGGCCCTGAATCGTCACATGGGGCTCGCGGTGCCGTCGATGGGGCCGATCTTCCCGGGTTTCTCCGCGAGCGCGTCGCGGTTCCCGGGGCTCTATGCCTGACGTCGGGCCGCGTCGAGCTCCTCGGCCACGCGCTCATCCTGCGCGCTCATCGCCGCGACGTCGACGTCGGCGAAGCCCATGATGCCCATCTCCTGGTAGGCTTTGCGGATGCGCGGGCCCCAGAGACCGATGTCCTTGATCGTGGGGACGATGCGGCTGAAGAGCGCGGAGCGATAGTTCTGCATGAAGCCCGACTCGAGCATGTGGGCGGCACACTCGTCGACCGGAAGCCCGAGCGTGGCCCACACCTCTTCGGCCTGGAAGCGATCGCGCATGAGGTAGCAGGCCTCCACGGCGAACTCCTCGCGCTCGTCGCGCTCCTTCTCGGAGAGGGTCGGGTAGTAGTCGCGCAACGCGAAGCGGCCGAAGGCCACGTGACGCGCCTCGTCCTGCATGACGTAGGCGTTGACCGATGCCGCGAGCGGGTTCTGCGACTGGTCGCGGATCTGCGCGAAGGCGGCGAGGGCGAGACCCTCGATCAGGACCTGCATGCCGAGGTAGGTCATGTCCCAACGACTGTCCGAGATGACGTCGTCGAGCAGGCGCTTCAGCGTTGGCGTGATCGGGTAGGCGAGCTCGAACTTCTCGTGCAGCAGGCGGGAGTACGACTCGACGTGCCGCGCCTCGTCGACGACCTGCGTGGCGGCGTAGAACTTGGCGTCGATCATCGGCACCTGCTGGACGATCTTCGCGGTGCAGATGAGCGCGCCCTGCTCGCCGTGCAGGAACTGCGAGAGCTGCCAGCTCTGGAAGTGCCGGCGCAGGTTTGCGCGCTCGGCGCGACCGAGCCGCCGGAAGACGTCCGACGCGAAGATGGGGATGGACTCGTCGGGCAGCTGCTCGGGGTTCTCGGGATCCAGGTCCTGGGACCAGTCGATCCGCGTGTCGGCGTCCCACTGGCGCTGCTTGCCCTTGGTGTAGAGCTTCAGCAGCGCGTCGCGTCCGTCCTGGTACTCCCAGCGGAAGGTGGTGTCGAAGGTGCCCCGAACGTCCCAGCGGTCGGCACCTGCGGAATAGGCGTAGCGATCCCGTGTGGTCATGCGATGTCCCCCGTTATAGGGGAGTGTCGCCCGTGGACCCGGTGATTGGCAACTCGATTCCGAAGACCGCGTCGGCGAGGTCGGGGGAGAGGTCCGCGCAGTCCCGATCGGTGTTCCAGGGGAGGAGCACCAGGGGCCGCCGTGCTCCGAGCGCGGCGAGCTGCGCGGGAACGCCGTCGCGGTGCTCGAGATGTCCGCGACCCATGATCCCGACGACGATCGCGCGTGGCGCCGACGCGAGCGCGGCCACCAGCGCCTCCGCCATGGCGCGATCCCAGGTGAGCTGGGCCTCAACGAAGCGATCGAACGCGCCGTCGTCGGCCTTGCCGGGGCGGTGCGCCTCCCATGCTTCACGGAGATGCTCGCGGTAGGCGGTCGTGGCGGGAGCGGGATCGCCGACGCCTTCGCGCTCCTCCTTCGGTATGGCGCTCCACCCCCCGCGGCCGACACGGGCGACGAGGCCGCGCGAGACGTTGAGCCCGCGCATCGGCACCCGGTGCATGCGCGCGAAGTCGAACAGCCCCTGATAGAGGTCGGGATCGAATCCCCACACGTGTGCCCAGTCGGTCTCGCGCAGGAACTGCTCGCGCGTGCTCTCGCCGCCGACCCAGCGAGCGAGCGCCGGGGCCGCGGTCTGCGGGAACATCTCGAACCCCAGCACGAGCTCGTCGGCGACGCCCGCGAGCGCGGCGATCACGTGGAGCTGCCAGGCATGCTGCGCGGCACGATCGTGATCCTCGCCCAGGAGCACGAGGCGCGACGCGCGCGCCCGGGCGACCAGATCCGGGAAGGGGACGGCGAAACCCGTCGCGGGGTCGATCCATCGTCCGGCGGGGACGCACGCCGACGGCGCCGGAGGCGGGGCCGGTTGGACGCTTGGGTGACGGACACCACACGCGCTCGCGGCCAGGGCGAGCGCCGCGAGCGCCGGCCGAACCGCGCGCACTCGCGCCTGGCTACTTGTGGAGCTGCTCGGCGAGGTATGCCTTCTCGCCCAGCTGCTTGACGAGACCGAGCTGCGTCTCGAGCCAGTCGAGGTGGCTCTCCTCGTTCGTGAGGATGCCTTCCAGCAGGTCGCGAGAAGCGTTGTCACCCTCGGCGACGCACAGGGCGATCGCCTTGTTCAGCCGGGCGACGGCCTGCACCTCGAGGTCGAGGTCGAGCTTGAATTGCTCGGGGACGGTCTGCCCGACGCGGACACGCCCGAGCTTCTGGAGGTTCGGCACGCCTTCGAGGAAGAGGATCCGTTCGACGAGCTCGCTCGCGTGCTTCATCTCGTCGATCGACTCGTGGTGAATCAGTTCGGCGATCCGGTGGAAGCCCCAGTTCTTGCACATCTTCGCGTGCAGGAAGTACTGATTGATGCCGACGAGCTCCGCGGAGAGGACGTCGTTCAGGACGTCGACGACCTTCTTCTGCCCCTTCATGATCCCCGGTTACCACAGGGGTTTCACGAGGGCCAGATCGCGCTATGCAACCTGCTGCTGGCGCGAGGCGTCGATGTGCAGCTGCAGCTCGGCGCGGCAGGAGCCGCAGTCCGTTCCGGCGCCGTCACACCGCCGGGCGAGCTTGTCGAGCGAGCAGGCGCCGCGACGGATCGCGTCGACGATCTCGTCCTGGGTCACGCCGCGGCAGATGCAGAGGATCATCGCTCTCGATCGCCTCGAGAACGAGCGTAGCGATTTTGAAAATCGTTTTCAAGACCCTTCGACGCGAGGGAAGAGAGGCTCGGGTGGGAGGGTGCGATGCCCGGGGGGGAAGGCCGAGCCCCAGGCCAGGTCGAGCTCCGGCAGCCGATCCTCGGAAAAACCCAGGTAACGCACGAGCTTACGAGCGGTCTCCGGCGTGAAGGGCTCGACCAGCTGAGCCGTGACCCGCAGAGCCTCGCAAAGCTCATGGAGGATCGCCCCCACCCGCGGCCGCTTCGCCGTGTCCTTTGCGAGGGTGAACGGCGCCGTTTCGGTCACGTACTTGTTGGCGTGGTCGATCGCCCGCCACAGCGCCTCGAGCGCGCGATGGAAGGCGAAGTCGGCGACGTGGGCCTCGAGCTCCCGCCGCGCGTCGGCGAACGCCCGGCGCAGCGCCAGGTCGACGGGCTCCGGGGCGAGCGGCTGCAGGACGCCGCCAAAGTAGCGCTGCTGCATGGCGAGGACGCGGCTCGCGAGGTTGCCGAGCCCGTTGGCGAGGTCGGCGTTCAGGCGTGCGACGAGCCCGTCCTCGCTGAAGTCGGCGTCGCCGCCGTAGGACTTGTCGCGCAGGAGATAGTACCGGAGCGCGTCCATCCCGTAGCGGTCCTGCATCTCGGTCGGCCGCACGACGTTCCCGACGCTTTTCGACATCTTGCCGCCGCCCATCTGCCAGTAGCCGTGGACCGCGAGCTGCCGGTAGATGGGCAACCCCGCCGCCATGAGCATCGGCGGCCAGTAGATCGCGTGCGTCTTCAAGATGTCCTTGCCGATGATGTGGTGCGCCACGTTCCAGAGCTCCGGCACCCCGGCGGCGTGGAGCGAGCTCACGTACGAGAAGAGAGCGTCGAACCACACGTAGGTGACGTAGCGATCGTCGAACGGCAGCTCGATGCCCCACGTGAGCCGCGCCTTCGGCCGCGAGATGCAGAGATCGCCGATGGGCTCGCGCAGGAGCGCCATCACCTCGCGACGGTAGCCCTCCGGAGTGACCATCTCCGGGTGTTCCTCGAGCAGCCGCGAGAGCCGCTCCTGGTACGCGCCCATGCGGAAGAAGTAGTTCTCCTCCGTGATCTCGGTGGGCGGAGTCTGGTGATCGGGACAGAGGCCGCCGACGAGCTCGCGCTCCTGGTAGAAGCGCTCGCATCCGTAGCAGTAGAGGCCGCTGTACCGGTCGAAATAGATGTCGCCGCGCGCATGGATCTCGGTCAGAACCTTGCGGACGAAGGCCGTGTGGCTCGGATCGGTCGTGCGCACGAAGTGATCGTAGCCGAGGCCGACGGTGTGCCAGGTGGATTTGAACGCCGCGCTGATCTGGTCGACCCACGCCTTGGGCTCCATGCCGTGCGCGGCGGCGGCCTGCGCGATCTTGTCGCCGTGCTCGTCGGTACCCGTTACGACGAATACCCGCCGACCGCGTGCACGCCAGAAACGCGAAAGCGCGTCCGCGACGATCAGGGCCGACGCGTGACCGACGTGGGGTTCGGCGTTCGCGTAGAAGATCGGCGTCGTGAAGTAGAGCGGGGCGATATCAGGCATCGTGGCGTCGTGCGACGAGATCCTCGAGCGTCGCCTCCACGCGTCCGCCGTCGCCCTCGAGCTGGATCGCGACGGTCTGCTTCAAGATGCTCTGGGCCACGACCTTGCCGTTGCCCTTGACGCTCTCGACCGTCGCGCCGATCGCCGGGAGCCCGCGCTTGAGCTCCACGTACGTCTCGTACTCGTAGCGCAGGCAGCACTTAAGGCGGCCGCATTGGCCGGCGAGCTTCGCCGGGTTGAGCGAGAGGCCCTGCGCCTTCACCATCTTCACGGAGACGGCCTGGAACTCCCTCAGCCACGAGGAGCAGCAGAGCTCGCGGCCGCAGACGCCGACGCCACCCGCCACCTTCGCCTCGTCACGCGCACCGATCTGCTTCACCTCGACGCGGGTGCCGAACGCCTGGCCGAGGTCCCGCACGAGATCGCGCAGCTCGAGCCGGTCGTCCGCGGCGATGAAGACGGTGACGCGCGAGCCGTCGAACGCCGTCTCCACCTTGACGAGCTTGGCCGGAAAGCGCCGCGCCCGGAGCGTGTCGAGGGCGGTCGCCCGCAGCTCGCGCTCCTGCTGTAGGTTCTTGTCCTCGCGCGCGAGATCACGCGCGTCGGCCTTCTTCACGACGCGCTGGAGATGCCGGTTCGTCGGCCGCCGGGTCGGCGGCAGGACGACGGTGCCGAGCGTCGGTCCCCGCTCCGTTTCGACGAGCACGCGGTCGTCGCGATGGAGGATCAGCGGACCCGGGTCGAAGTCGTAGACCTGGCCGGCCGGACGCAGCCGGACGCCGACGACCAGAGGATGTTCGCTCGAAGCGGGCTCGTTCGGGGTCGACATGAGATGTCAGGTGGCCGCGCTTCGCTCGATGTGGCGCAGATGGAGCAGCATGGTTTCGAGCGCGAGCGCGCGGTTGGCGTTTCGTTCGACGGCGCGGATCGTATCACAGGCCGCGTCGAGTGCACGCAGGACGGCGGTCGCCGCAAGGCGGCTCGCCGTCGCCCGCAGCGGCGCATCTGCATCGGCGTTGCGGAGAGCGGCCTCGGATCCCTCGACGACGAGCCCGAGGACGTCCCGGTACCAGGTGACGGCCGTTTCCAGCGCCACGTCGGCGTCGTCGCGCGCGAGCGCCTGGGCAGTCGCGGACAGATCGGCGGCGGTCGCCTGGGGGAGGGTGGCGAGCTGGTCGAGCATCCGGGCGCGCGCCGCGCGGTCGGGATCGTCGAGAAGGGCGAGCGCCCGGCCGGGCGATCCGCCCGCGCGAGCCACGGCCCCCGCTCGCGCTTCGGCAGGAGCGCCGCGCGCGATCAGGATCCTCTCGACGAGCTCTGCGGGCAGGGGATCCAGGCGCAGGCGCTGGCAGCGCGATCGCACGGTCGGCAGCAGGAGCGAGGCGTCGGTCGCTGCGAGCAGGAGCACGGACGCCCCGGGCGGCTCCTCGAGCGTCTTGAGGAGCGCGTTCTGGCCATGCTCGTTCAGACACTCGGCCTCCTCGATGA
>DATJZY010000093.1 GCA_035577985.1 Candidatus Eisenbacteria bacterium | reverse complement strand
GTTCTCGCCGGCGTACACGCGCCGGCTGGCCGCGCACATCGCCGCGTTCTCGGTGGCCGGCATCGACCGCATCCGGCGGCGGAGGCGCCGTGCGCGCTGAGATCGCGATCGTGCTCGTGCTCGTCCTCGGTTGCGGGCCGGCGCGCGTCCTCACGCGACCCGAGGGCGACGGCGGCTGGAGCGTCGAGCGCCGGACCGAGGAGATGGCGACCCGGGCGCGCGCGGCGCAGATCACGCTCGAAGGCGAGGACGTCGCGCCGCCGGAGGACGCGTCGGCACCGCTCACGCTGGACGACGTGGTGCGCCTCGCGACCAGCGGCAACCGCCGCATCGCGGAGGCCGACCGCGACGTCGCGATCGCGGGCGAGCGGGTCGCCGACGCGCGCGGCCGCCTCCTGCCGAACGTGACCGGCCGGGGACGGCAGACCTGGTACACCTCGGCGCAGATGGTGCACTTCGCCACCACGCCGCCACCCGGCATCCCGCCCGGCTTCGAGATCCAGCCGCAGGACTTCGCCACCTTCAACGGCACCGCGACCGTACCGATCGACCTGTGGGGCGAGATCGTGAAGGGGCTGACGGCGTCGCAGGCGGGCTACCGGGCGGAAGCGGCGCGGCGCTGGGCGACCGTGCTCGGCGAGCAGGTCTCCGCCGTGCAGAGCTACTTCGCCCTCCTCGAAGCGAAGCGGCTGAAGGAGGTCGCCGAGCAGACGCTCGCGGCCCAGCGCCAGCAGCTCGCGAACGCCGAGAGCCGCGTCGCGGCCGGCCGGCTCACCAAGAACGAGCTCCTGGTCGTCCAGGTCGCCGTCCGCAACACCGAGCAGATCGTCCGCCAGCGCGACCTGCAGATCGCCGAGGCGCGCTGGAACCTCAACCAGACGATCGGCCGCCCGGTCGACGCGCCGACCGAAGCCGCCGACGTCCGGGCGCGCCCCGCCGTCCCGGCGCCCGCCGATGCGCTCAAGGACGCCTATGCGCACAACCCCGTCCTGCTGGCGCTGCTCGAGGACCAGCAGCGGCTCGAGGACACCGCCAGCGCGCTCGCGCGCGGCCGGCTCCCCCGGCTCCAGGGCGGCGGCGCCATCGACTACTCCACGTCCGACATCCTCCAGCCGCAGCGCCTGGGCTCGGCGTTCGTCGGCTTCGCGTGGGACATCGGTACCGACGGCCGGCGCGAGGCGCAGATCGCGGAAGCGCGGATCGAGGCCGACAAGAACCGCGTCCGCATCGAGCGCTCGCTGCGCGAGGTCGAGACCGCCGTGCGCACGACGCAGCGTGCGGCCGAGGAGCGGCTCGCCGCGTTCGCGACCGCAGAGGTCGCCGTCCACCAGGCGGAGGAGAACCTGCGCATCCGCGAGCAGCAGTTCGACGTCGGACGCGCGACGTCCGAGGACGTCCTCGACGCGCAGGCGCTGCTGGCGCAGCAGCGCGGCGTGCTCGCCCAGGCGCTCTACCAGGCGCACACGCGTCGCGCCGAGCTGCAGCAGGTGATGGGCCTGCCGCTCGATCCGATCCTCCCCACCCAGAGGTAGCCATGCGACGCACCGTCCCTCTCCTCCTGCTTCTCGTGGCGACGGCCTGCGGCCGCCGCGAGGCGCACTACACCGGCTTCGTCGAGGGCGAGGAGCGGGTCATCCGCAGCGAGGTGACGGGGCGCGTCCTCGAGGTACGCTTCGCCGAGGGCGACACGATTCCCGCCGGCGAGGTGATCGCGCGGCTGGACGACCAGGACATCCAGGCGAAGCTCCAGTCGAAGGAGCGCGAGCTCGCCGTCGTCGACGCCGACATCAAGACGGCCGAGGAGCGCGTCGAACTCGTGCGCAGCACCTGGGAGCGGAACCTCGCCGCGTCGGACGCCGACCTCCGCCAGGCGACGACGACGGCGGAGGTGGCCGACCGGACGCTGCGACGCGAGGCCGAGCTCGTGAAGACGGGCGCCAGCACCGTGCAGCTCCTGGACGACGCGCGCCAGAAGCGCGACCAGGCCGCGAGCGGCCTCGAGCGCGCGCGGGAGATGCGAGCCCGCACGCAAGCCGAGGAGCGCAACATCACCGTCACCGCCAACGAGCTCGCGACCCTGCGCGAGCGCCGCACGCTCACCGAGGCGCAGCTCCAGGAGCTGCGCGTGACGGCCGCCAAGTACGAGATCCGCGCGCCGGCCGTCCCCACGGTCGTGCAGACCCAGCACATCTGGCCCGGCGAGCTGGCGCAGCCCGGCGCGCCCATCGTCGCCGTGCTCGATCCGCGCGACAAGTACGTGCAGGTCTACGTGCCGGTCGCCGAGGTGGCCGCGTTCACGCTCGGCCGGCGGGTCGAGATCGAGCTCGACAGCCTGCCGGGCCACCGCGTCCCGGGCGAGGTCAGCTTCGTCGCCGACCAGGCGAACTTCACGCCCGAGAAGATCGAGACCCGTTCGGACCGCATGGCGCAGGTCTACCGCGCCAAGATCCGCGTCCTGGAAGGGGTCGAGAAGCTGCAGCCGGGCACCGAGGGCAACGTCTACCTGCCATGAGCGAGCCCCTGATCCGCCTGCGTGGTCTTCGAAAACGCTTCGGGCGCCGCACGGCGCTGGCGGGGATCGACCTGCAGGTCGAGCAGCGTCAGATCCTCGGCGTGACGGGTCCCGACGGCGCCGGCAAGACGACGCTCCTGCGCTCCCTCGCGGGTCTGCTCGAGATCGAGGCCGACGAAGCGACCGTCCTCGGCTTCGATCTCCGCCAAGACGTGACCGAGCTCAAGCGGCGCATCGGCTACCTCCCGCAGGCCTTCGGCCTTCATCGCGACCTCACCGTCCGCGAGAACCTCCGCTTCACGGGCCGGCTGCACGGCATCGCGGAGGACGAGTTCGAGCGCCGCGCCACGGATCTCCTCGCGCGCACGCAGCTCGCGCCGTTCGGCGACCGGCTCGCCGGCGCGCTCTCGGGCGGCATGAAGCAGAAGCTCGCGATCGCGAACGCGCTCCTGCCCGCGCCGGCGCTCATCATCCTCGACGAGCCGACGGCGGGCGTCGACGTGGGTGCGCGCGCCGAGATCTGGACGATCCTCGTGCGCGCGAAGGAGGCGGCGCTCGTCGTCGTCAGCACGAGCTATCTCGACGAGGCCGAGCAGTGCGACCGCCTGGTCTACCTCGACGAGGGCCGCGTGGTCGCGAGCGGCACGCCCGCGGAGCTCCAGCACCAGAACCCGCGCGAGCTGGTGCGCGCCTGGGGCGACGATCCACGGGCGATCGCGCGCGCCGCGCGCGGGATCGCGGGCGTCGTCGCCGCCCGCGCGGCGGCCCGCTTCGCGCGCATCGAGGCCGACGCCGACGGAGCGGCGCTCGTCGACGCGATCCGCCGCCTTCCCGGCGTCCGCCTCGTCGAGCCGGCGCCCGCGGACATGGAGTCGACCCTCCGCCACCTCGCGAGCACGCACGCATGAGCGAGCCGATCATCCGCACGAGCGGCCTCACCAAGCGCTTCGGCGACTTCGTCGCGGTGTCGAGCCTCACGATCGCCGTCGAGCCGGGAACGATCTTCGCGTTCCTGGGCGCGAACGGCTCCGGCAAGAGCACGACGATCCGCATGCTGATCGGCGTGCTCGAGCCGACCGAGGGCTCGATCGTCGTCGACGGCATCGACGTGATCGCGCGTCCGCGCCGCGTGCGCGACCGGATCGGCTACATGGGACAGAAGGTGAGCCTCTACCAGGGGCTCTCGATCCGCGAGAACGTGGAGTTCTACGCCGGCCTCTACGGCATCGAGGGCCGCGCCCTCGATACGCGATGGGGCGAGCTGCGGGAGCGGTTCGCGCTCTCCGAGGCCGAGAACGAGCGGCCCGAGAACCTCCCGGCGGGCATTCGCCAGCGCGCAGGTCTCGCCCTGGCGACGCTCCATCGCCCGCGCCTGCTCTTCCTCGACGAGCCGACGGCCGGCGTCGACGTCGAGAGCCGCGGGCTCTTCTGGGACCGCATCCAGGAGGAAGCCGACCGCGGGGTCACCGTGTTCGTGACGACACACTTCCTGGAGGAGGTCGAGTACTGCGACTGGGTGTCGTTCATCGAGGCCGGCCGCCTGATCGCCGACGCCGAGCCCGAAGCGCTGCGCCGCCGGTACTCGGGCGGCTACGGCGTCCGCGTCCTGGCGCCCCCCGCGTCGCGCGAACGCGCGGCACGGATCCTCACCGACGCCGGCGCGACGCTCGCACCGCGGCCGGACGGCGTGGAGGCGACGATCCCCGCACTGGATGCGCCCCTCCTCGCCGAGCTCGAGCGCCTGCGCGAAGCCGGCGCCACGATCGAGATCGCCCAACCCTCGATGACCGACGTGTTCCGCGCCGTCCTCGCCCGCGAAGCGACGCAGGGAGAGGCGGCATAGTGACTCCCCACTCGGCCGTAGGCCGCGAGCGGGGAGGCCGCGCAAAGCGCGGCCGACGCCCATCGGAGCGACGCGCCTTCGGCGCGTCGCGCACGGGGGCCTCCGGCGGGGGTTCCCGCAGGGAACCCCCTCTCAAATGACCTGGCGGCGACTGCGAACCCTCATCGTCCGCGAGGTCCGCGCGACCTTCCGCGATCCGTTCACCGTGACGATCCTCATCGCGGTGCCGATCGCGGCGCTGCTGCTCTTCGGCTTCATCCTGACGACGGAGGTGAAGGGTCTCGAGCTGGGCGTCCACGACGCGGCCGGCACGACGGCGAGCCGGCGTCTGGTCGCCGATCTCGCCGCGCAGGGCAACTTCGTTCCGCGGCCCTTCGCGACGCGCGACGCGCTCGAGCGCGCGATCGGGTCGGGGCGGCTCACGGCCGCGATCGTCATCCCGCCCGACTTCGACCGCGGGCTCGAAGCACCGCGCCACGGCGGGCCGCCGCCGGAGATCGAGGTCGTCTACGATGCCGCCGAAACCGTCCTGGCGGGGAACGCCGAGGGGTATCTCCGCGCCATCGTCGAGACGACGGCGACGGCGCTCGCCGCCGATCCGGGCACGACGCGGCGCCCGGGCGTCGAGGTCGCGACCCGCACGCTCTTCAACCCGAAGCTCGACGGCACGGCGTTCATGGTGTCGGGCGTCTACGGCTTCGTGCTCTCGTTCCTGACCGTGCTCATCACGGCCGTCTCGATCGTGGGCGAGCGCGCGGCCGGCACGTTCGAGCAGCTCCAGGTGACGCCCGCGACCTCGCTCGAGATCCTGCTCGGCAAGCTCCTGCCGCTGGGCGCCGTGTTCGCGTTCGACGTCCTCTTGATGGCCCTCATCGCCGGCTTCGGCATCGGCGTCTGGCCGCGCGGGAACCTGCTCTTCTTCCTCGCCGTCTCGGCGGTCTACGTCCTCATCTCGCTCGCGATCGGCCTCCTCATCTCGGCCACGTCGCGATCGGCGGCCGAAGCGGTGCAGCGCAGCGTCCTCTTCAGCATCCCGCTCGTGCAGCTCTCCGGGTTCGTCGTGCCGGTGCGGAACATGCCGGAGTGGCTCCAGTGGGTCACGGCCATCTTCCCCGCCACGCACTACATCACGGTGAGCCGCGCCATCTATCTGCGCGGCGAAGGGCCGCTGACGCTCTGGCCCCAGATCCTCTTCATCGTCGCCGGCGGCATCGTGCTGATCGCCTACGCATCCCGGAAGATCGAGCAGCGCGCATGACGCGGCGGTTCTGGTCGAACGTGCTCGCCGTCGCCTACAAGGAGACGCGCGTCCTGCGCAACGACCCGGCGGTGATGGCCATGATGCTGATCCAGCCGGTCATCATGGTGCTCCTGTTCGGCGGCGCGCTCAGCTACAAGCCCCGCAACGTCCCGTGGGCCGTGCTGGATCGCGACGGCACCGCGCTCTCACGCCGCTTCGTCGAGAGCGTCGGGCGCACCGAGTATTTCCTCCCGCCGCAGCCGGTGTACTCCTACCGTGAGGGAGAGCGGCTCCTGGGGCGTGGCTCGGTGCTGGCCTTCGTCGTCGTCCCCGAGACCTTCGAGCGCGACGCCGCCCGCGGGCAGGCGCGCGTGCAGCTCCTGCTCGACGGCAGCGAGCCGCTCTCGGCGGCACGCATCGGCGGCGTCGTGAGCGCGATCGCGTCGGCTTTTCGTGCCGACACGGCGACGCGGCCGGTCCGCGCCGGCCCGATCGACGTGCGCCAGCGCTTCCGCTTCAACCCGACGCTCACCGACCGCCTCTTCTACCTGGCCGCCCTCGCCGGCATCCTGCTGACCAACCTCTGCATGTCCGGGACGAGCCTCGGCCTCGTCGGCGAGCGCGAGAACGGCACCTACGAGCAGATGCTCTCGCTCCCGACCTCGTCGATCGAGATCGTGCTCGGCAAGCTCCTCCCCATCGTCGTCATCTGCTACGTCGTGCTCGCGCTCGCGACGGTCCTCGCGGGCGTGATCTTCGGCTTCTGGCCGCGCGGGAGCTTCCTTCTCCTGTGCGTCGTCGCGCTGCCGTTCGTGCTCGCGTCGCTCGCGATCGGCGTCCTCGTCTCGACGCTCGCCCACACCTCCGCGCAGGCGGTCTTCATCACCGTCTTCTTCATCATGCCGTCGTTCGTCCTCTCCGGCATCATGCTGCCGTACGCGCTCATGCCGCATCCCATCCGCGAGATCGGCGGGCTACTGCCGCTTCGCTGGTTCCAGATCGCGTCCCGCCGCATCGTCGGGCGCGGCACCGGCATCATCGACGTGCTCGTACCGACGGCGATCCTGGTGCTCATCTTCGCCGTCCTGCTCGCCCTGATCCGCTGGCGGATGAAGCCCCGGCTCGGCTAGAAGCGCGACCATGATCCTCGACCGCTTTCGACTCGTGGGCAAGGTCGCGATCGTCACCGGCGCCGGCCGCGGCATCGGGCGTGCGATCGCCGAGACGTTCGCGGAGGTCGGTGCCGACGTCGTCTGCTCGGCTCGGACGCAGGAGCAGATCGACGCGACGGCAGCGAAGGTGCGGAGCTTCGGGCGCCGTGCGCTCGCCGTGGCGTGCGACGTGAACGAGCGATCGCAGCTCGAGCACCTGGTCGCGGAGACGCTGCGCGAATTCGGCCGCGTCGACGTCGTGGTGAACAACGCGGGCGGCTGGCCGCCCAAGGGCTGGCAGCGCACGAACGAGAGGTTCCTGGAGGGCGCCTTCCGCTTCAACGTCACGCACGCGTTCCTGCTCTCGCGGATGGCGATCCCGCACATGCGCGAGCAGGGCGGCGGCGCGATCGTCAACGTCTCGTCGGCGATCTCCCGCCTGATCGATCCGGGGTTCATCGCCTACGGCACGTCGAAGGCGGCGCTCAACTACATGACGCGCGCGCTGGCGGCGGAGGTCGCGCCCACGGTCCGCGTGAACGCCATCGCCGTCGGCGCCGTCGACACGAGCGCGCTGCGGCCTTTCTTGAACGAGGACCTCGAAGCGAAGATGGCCTCGATGACGCCGATGCGCCGCATCGGGCAACCCGAGGACATCGCGCTCATGGCGCTCTACCTGGCGTCGTCGGCGTCGAGCTGGGTCACGGGGAAGATCTTCGAGGTCGACGGCGGGACGGACAAGTCGAACTGGCCGCTCGACCTCTCGGATCTGTGATGGATCCGGGCGAGCGTGCGCGGCGCGTCTTCTGGCACGGCATGGTGCTCGTGCTGGCGGGACTCCTCATGGGAGCCGTCGTGCAGCAGGTGGCGAACCCGCGCATCGGCCTCTCGGCCCACACAGGCACCGTGATGAACGGCATCCTCGTCATCGCAATGGGCGCCTTCTGGCCGCACCTCCGGCTCTCGGCGCGCGCGAGCTCGATCGCGTACTGGCTCGTGGTCGACGGCAGCTACGTCAGCTCGGTCTCGCTGTTTTTCGCCGGCGTCTTCGGCACGAGCCGCTCGACGCCGCTCCACGGTCAGGGCCACGCGGGGACGGCATGGCAGGAGGCGCTCGTCGAAGCGGGGCTGACGGTCGGCGCGGTCGCGCTCCTGGCGGGCTGCGTGATGGCGCTCTGGGGCCTGCGGCGTCAATCGCCCAGATAGGCGGCCAGAGCAGCTTCGAGCCGCTTGATCGCAATGCCTGGTGCCTGCGCCGCGAGCTCGTGGAGCCGTGCCTTGCTCACCTGACGAATTCCGGGGACGACCGCGTACGACTCTCGGAGCCCACGAATCTGGATCTCGAGCCGAAGCGGCCAGATCTCGGGCGCCCGACTCGAGAGCGGCACGACGACGACCGAATCGAGCCGTTCGTTGTGGACGGTGTTGGAGACTACGATCGCCGGGCGCACCTTGCCGAGCTCGGGAGGTGAGGCCGGCTCGAGGTTGATCCAGTAGACGCTGCCGCGCCTCACCGCCGCCTCCGCTTGGGCGGGGTGATCAGGTCGGCGCTGTCCCATTCCGCGAGCCACGTGCGCTCGTCCGGGGTCTCGCGCACGAAGTCCGCGTAGCGGTCGGCCGCTTCCACCATCCGCTGGCGGGCGAGCGCCTGTTCAAGGAGGGAGCGAACGTAGGCCGAGAGGCTCTGGCGCGGCGGCTTGCTGCGCTCGAGGGCCTGAAGTAGATCACCCTCTACCTTCACGGTAGTGGCCTTCATGCTGAATTAGTAGAGCCCACGATGTGACGATGCAAGCAGCGAGCCCGACGTGGGAACCATGTCACGCGCGCAAATCGGGCGGGCGGCGCGTGTGCCAGTCGGTCGCCTGCTCGTACGCGTGGCCGGCGCGCAGCACCGTCGACTCGTCGAACGGCCGGCCGGCGAGCTGAAGGCCGATCGGGAGGCCGTCGCGCGAGAAGCCGCAGGGGACCGAGATTGCCGGTAGGCCTGCGGCGTTGAACGGTGCGGTCCGAAGCGCCATGGCGAAGAAGGTCGGCATCTCGACGCCGCCGACGTCCACCATGTCGGCGCCGATCGCGGGCGCCGGGATGGGACACGTCGGAAGCGCGAGCAGATCGACCTCTTCGAGCACCGCGCGCAGCGCGGCCGCGTACTGCGCCACCTGCCGGAGCGCGCCCGCCATCCACACCGCGTCGCCGATCTCGGAGGAGAGGTAGGTCTGCAGATCGACGCCGAGATCGCTCTTGCGATGCGCCAGCGTCGCGGCGTGGATCTCCTTCGCCTCGGAGATGATGAGCTCGAACATGCCGGGCATGGGGAGCTCCGGGATCTCGACGTCGCGGATCGTCGCGCCGAGAGGGCGGAGCACGTCGAGCGCCGCCTCGATCGCCGACGCGACGCCGGCGTCGAGCGGCGCGAAGAGCCGGCTCCGTGGCACGCCGATGCGCAGGCCGTGCGCGCCGCGCGCGAGCCCCGTGCGCCAGTCGAGGACGGGCATCGGCACGGATTTGGGATCGGCGGCGTCGTAGCCGGCGATCGCCCCGAGCATGATCGCCGCGTCTTCGACCGTGCGCGCGAGCGGTCCCACGTGGTCGAAGAGGTACGACATGGGGAAGACGCCCGCCTTCGAGACGCGACCGAAGGTGGGCTTGAGACCGACGACGCCGCACACCGCGGCCGGGATCCGGATGCTCCCGCCGGTGTCGGTTCCGATCGCCGCACAGGCGATCCGCGCCGCGACGGCGGCGCCCGATCCGCCGCTCGACCCGCCGGGAATGCGCGTCGGATCCCACGGATTGCGCGTCGGGCCGTGGTGCGGGTTGTTCGTCGTCACGCCGAACGCGTACTCGTGCGTGTTGAGCTTGCCGAGCAGCACCGCGCCGGCGGCGGCGAGCCGCACGACCACCGCCGCGTCTGTCGTCGGAACGTGCGCGGCGTGCACCTTCGATCCGTAGGTCGTGCGGATCCCGGCGGTGTCGACCAGATCCTTCAATCCGATCGGAACGCCGTGCAGCGGTCCACGATGACCGCCGCGCGCGATCTCGTCGGTGGCGCGCTTCGCGTCGGCGAGGGCGCGCTCGGCGGTGACGGTGACGTAGGCGTTCAGCACCGGGTTCGTCCGCTCGATGCGCGCGAGGTAGGCGTTCGTCAGCTCGACCGGCGAGATGCGCCCCGCCCGCAGCGCGTCGCCCGCGGCCGCCAGGGTGAGATCGGTCGGGTCGCTCACGCGGGCCTCAGGGCGTGGCCTCGATACACCGGCGTCAGCGTCCAGCGCTCGCCCCACACGGGAAGCGTCTCGCGCACGTCGAATCCGGCGTCGCGAACCATGTCGACGGCTGGACGATTCAAGTGGCAGCCGCCCCCGATCGTCTTCCAGAGCGGCGTCGCGAGGTCCTGCAGGCGGGCTGCCATCGGCTGGACCGACCGCGTGTGCTCGACGAACAGGAGACGCCCGCCGGGTCGGAGGACTCGCCGCACCTCGGCGAGCGCCGCGGGCGGGTCGGGAATCGTGCACAGCGTGAACGTGATGACGGCGGTGTCGAAGTGCGCGTCCGCGAACGGCATGCGCTCGGCACCGGTCTGGTGCAGCTCGGTCGGGAACGGCAGCTCCTTGGCCCGCGGTCGCGCGCGCTCGAGCATGTAGGGGTCGGGATCGACGCCCTGCAGCTCGTCGATCTTTCCGTAGAGGCGGAAGTTGAGGCCCGTGCCGACGCCGACCTCGAGCACGCGACCCGTGGCCTCCGGCACGACGAAGCGGCGGGCCGGGTAGAGCGGGCGCATCGCGTAGTCGAGGATGCGCGCGAGCCACGGATGCCCATCGGCCATCCGGATCGCTTAACCTCGCCGCGCCTGCCGGGTCAACGTCCCCTTGACTCGGCACGCACGCGGGCGTCTCTCGGGCATCCAGGAGGATCTCACCAATGCCGACCGTGCTCGGAGTGAATGCGTCCCCGTTCGTTCGCAAGGTTCGCGTCGCGCTCGCTGAGAAGGGCATCGCCTATGAGCTACAGCCCACTTTCCCCGGCGCGCAGGACGAAGAGTTCCGCAAGCTCTCCCCCCTTGGAAAAGTCCCGGCCTTCAAGGACGGCGACAAGGGCTTCTCGGATTCGTCGATCATCTGCGCCTACCTCGAGAAGAAACATCCCTCGCCGACGCTCTATCCGAGCGACCCGTACGAGTACGCGCGCGCACTCTGGTTCGAGGAGTACGCCGACTCCGCGATCGTGAGCGTGTTCGGCCCGAAGATCTTCTTCGAGAAGGTCGTCAACCCCAAGTTCTTCAATCGCCCGACCAACCAGGAGATCGTCGACAAGGCCGTCGCGGAGGAGGTGCCGGTCATCTGCGCGTACCTGGAGAGCCAGCTCACCGGCGACTACCTCGCGGGCGGACAGCTCTCGGTCGGCGACATCGCCGTGTGCTCGATGTTCGTGAACCTCTTCCACGCGGGCTACGGCGTCGACACGCAGAAGTACCCGAAGCTCGCGCGCTACGTCGCCCGCATCCACGAGCGGCCATCGTTCAAGGCGTGCATTTCGGAGGAGAAGGCGCAGTACGGGCTCTGATCGCCATGGCGGCAGCGAACGGCGTTCCCGTCCTCTGGCAGTTCAAGGCCTCGCACTTCAACGAGAAGGCGCGCTGGGCGCTCGACTGGAAGGGCGTCCGTCACGAACGCCGTTCGCTACTCCCCGGCCCCCACATGCCGGTCGTCATGTGGATCTCCGGCCAGAAATCGGTGCCGGTCCTGCAGATCGATGGGCAGACGATCACCGACTCCACCCGCATCATCGCCGAGCTCGAGCGCCGCTTCCCCGAGCGTCCGCTCTACCCCGCCGACGCCGCCGCCCGGCAGCGCGCGCTCGAGCTCGAGGAGTTCTTCGACGACGAGATCGGCGTCCACATCCGCCGCTATCTCTTCCACATGGTCCTGCCCGACGCGGGCTTCACCGCGGACCTCATGTCGCCGGGGTTCGGCGCGGTGGCGCGCGCGGTGTATCGCGCGACCTTTCCGCTCACGCGCGTCGCGATGCGCATGGACATGGGCATCACCGACGACGGCGCGGCGCGGAGCCTTGCGCGCTTCGAGGCCGCTTTCGACCGCCTCGAGCGCGAGATCGGGCCGACGGGCTATCTCGTGGGCGACACGTTCAGCGTCGCCGATCTCACTGGTGCGGCGCTCCTCTCACCGCTCACCTTCCCGCCCGAATACCCGTACCGGCCGCCACCGCTTCCCGAGGTCGCGCTCGACTTCCAGTCGCGGTTCGAGAAGCGGCGTGGCTTCGAGTGGGCGCGCGAGATGTACCGCCGGCATCGCGGGACGTCGGCGGCCGTGAACGCGTAGCGCGCTACGCGCCGGCGGCGTGCGCAGCGGCGAGGAGGTCGATCGGATGCTCGACGACGACGTCGAGCCCGCGGCCGATCGCACCGGCGCGCATCTGGAGCAGGCAGCCGGGGTTCGCCGCCGCCACGATCTCGGCGCGACTCTCCTCCACGCGGGCCAGCTTGCGCCCGAGCAGGCGTGCCGCCATCGCGGGCTCGGTGAGGTTGTAGGTTCCCGCGCTGCCGCAGCACCAATCGGATTCGGGCAGCTCGACGAGCGTCACGCCGGGGATGGTCGAGAGCAGCGCGCGCACCTGCGTGCGGACGCCCTGCCCGTGCGCGAGATGGCAGGGGTCGTGCACGGCGACGCGCCGGTCGAGCCGTCCGCGCGGCGGCGGCAGACCCAGCTCCGCCAGCAGTTCGAGCGCATCGCGTGCGACCGCCGCGACGCGGGCCGCCGCACGATCGCCGGGCAGCACGTGGGCCACGCCGCGCAGGTGCGCCCCGCACCCCGCGGCGTTCGACACGATCCAGTCCGCGCCGCTCTCGTGGACGACGCGCGCGACGTTGCTCGCGAGCCGCGCCGCCTGGTCCGTGACGCCGAGATGCGCTGCGAGCGCACCGCAGCAGCCGAGGTCGCGGGGCACGAGAACGCGAGCGCCGGCGCGCGCGAGGAGGTGTGCGGTCGCGACGTTGGTCGCCGGGAAGAGCTCGTCCGCAACGCACCCGGTGAGGAGGACGGCGGTTCCCCGCGGCGTGCCCTCGGGTTCGATCACCGCCGCGAGCGCGGGCGGTCGCGTGCGCGGCAGCGCCGTCGCGTAGCGAGCGAGCGGCACGCGTGCGAACGCCCGTCGGCCCGCGACGAGGCGCGCCGGAGCGAATGCGAGGCGCCGCAGGCCCGGCGACGTGAGGACCGTCGCGAGGGCGCGGCGCGCGGCGCGCATCGGCGCGGAGCGCCGCGCCTCCACGGCGGGGCGCGCGGCTTCGATGATCCGTCCGTAGGGAACGCCCGAGGGACACGCCGTCTCGCAGGCGCGGCAACCGAGGCAGAGGTCCAGATGCCGCGTCACCTCCGCCGTGGGCGTGAGCGTGCCGTCCGAGAGCCCGCGCACGAGCTGGATCCGACCGCGCGGCGAGTCGGCCTCGGTGCCGAGCTCGACGTAGGTCGGGCAGGCGGCGAGGCAGAGCCCGCAGTGCACGCACGCGTCGAGCGCCGCCTGGTCGACCAACCCCACCGCCCGACTCTAGCCGAACGCCGGCGCCCGCTCGACGCCCCGAGGCCGCCCCGTTCCCTCGCGGCGCCGGCCGTAGTACCAGGGCCGCATGAAATTCGGCCTCATGTACGCCAACGCCGGCCCGTTCGCCTTCCCCGAGCTGCTGACGCACGCGGCCCAGACCGCGGAGCGCTGCGGCATCGAGTCGCTGTGGACGATCGAGCACGTGGTCATCCCCGTCGGCTACAAGTCGACCTATCCGTACGATCCCTCGGGGAAGATCCCGGCGCCCGAGCAGATGCCGATGCCCGATCCACTGGTGTGGCTCGGGTACGCGGCGGCGGTCACCAAGACGATCAAGCTCGCGACCGGTATCGTCATCCTGCCGCAGCGCCATCCGCTCTACGTCGCCAAGGAAGTCGCGTCGCTCGACGTGCTGTCGCACGGCCGCGTGATCCTCGGCATCGGCGTCGGTTGGCTCGAGGAGGAATTCCAGGCTCTCGGCATCCCGTTCGAAGAGCGCGCCGCACGCACCGCGGAGATGGTGCGCGCCATGCGCGCGCTCTGGAAGGACGAGCCCGAGCCCTTCCACGGCAAGTTCTACCGCTGGAACAAGCTCGAATCGAACCCGAAGCCGATCCAGAAGCCGGGCGTGCCGATCGTCGTCGGCGGACACACCGAGCTCGCCGCGCGCCGTGCCGCGCGCTACGGCGACGGCTTCTTCCCCGGCGTCACCGACGACGAGAAGCTGCGCTGGCTCCTCGGCGTGATGCGCGAGGAGTGCAAGAAGATCGGACGCGATCCGGGCACGATCGAGATCACGTCGGGTCGCGCGATCCCGACGCCCGACTCGGTGAAGGAGCTGCGCGACCTCGGCGTGTCGCGCTTCATGGTGCCGCCGCCGGCGTTCGATCCAGAGGGCCTCACCCAGGGCCTCGAGAAGCTCGGCAACCTGATCGCCAAAGTCGGGCGCTGATCCGCGCCCCGAGGAGACCACGATGGCGAGAGCCCGCGTCGAGATGGCCGAAGCGGTCAGCGATCCCATGGGAGCCTTGAAGCACGCGCGCGACACGGGGTGGCTCGCCGACTTCGACTTCGTGACGGGCGTCGTCCGGCACGATGAGGTCCGCTCCTTCCTGGCCGATCCGCGCCTGCGCGCGAACTTCGTCGACTTCATGCACAACCTCGGCGTCACGTCGGGGACGTTCTACGACTGGATGGCGCAGTCGCCCCTCAACCGGGACGGCGCCGACCACCTGCGCTGGCGCGCACTCATGTCACGCACGTTCACTCCTCGCAGCGTCGAGAAGATCCGTCCGTTCCTGCGCGAGACCGCGCACGCGCTGATCGACGTCTTCGCCCCGCGCGGCCGCTGCGAGTTCGTGGGTGAGTTCGCGGACGCCTACCCCTCCTTCGGCCTCTGCGAGCTGATCGGCGTGCCGAAGGAGGACCGCGACCGGTTCCGCGGCTGGGCGAACACGATCGGGCTCGGCTTCAGCCCGATCGAGCTCGGGACCCGGATCGGCGAGATCGACGCAGCGCTCTTGCAGCTCCTCGACTACACGGGCGAGCTGGCGGAGAAGCGCCGCGCCGATCCGAAGGACGACCTCGTGAGCCGCATCGCCCAGGCCGCCTACGAGGACGGCTGGGACCTCTTCCAGACGCGCTCCGCGATCGCCGGGCTCGTCTTCGCCGGGCACGAGACGACCAAGAACCAGCTCGGCTGGACGATCGCCGTGCTGTCGGGTCGTCCCGATATCTGGGACGCGGTCGCCGCCGGGTCGCTCGCCGTCGCCGACGTGATCGAAGAGGTCCTCCGCTTCCGGTCGGCGGCGACCGGCGTCGGTCGCACCGTGTCCGAGCCGCTCGAGCACGACGGCGAGCGGCTCGAACCCGGCACGCCGCTCTTCCTCTCGATCTGGAGCGCCGACCACGACGAACGCGCCTTCCCCCGCCCCGAAGAGGTGAATCCCGCCCGCAACGGCGAGGTGCCGCACCTGGCGTTCGGCCACGGCGCGCACTTCTGTCTCGGCGCCGCGCTCGCGCGCGCGGAGCTGCAGGAGGCGCTCGCCGCCCTCACCGCGCGCATCACGTGCCCGAAGCTCGAGGACGGGGCGGAGTGGAAGCCGCCGGTCGGGATCAACGGGCCCCTGCGTCTCCCGATCGCGTTCGCGACGCGATCCTGAGGCGCTAGGTCTCGACGCGCACGGGCGCCTCGAAGCGTCCGTGCTGGTGGCCCATCCACACGGTCATGAGCGCCATGCGGGGGAGCCCCAGGCGCCGCAGCTCGTCGGCGATGGGATGATCGCCGAGCGCGAGCTCCGCGCCGCCGATCCCGAAGCCCACCTCCGTCGCCCCGGCCGTGAATCCCGTGCGGTGCAGCACGCCGTCCACGTAGCCGTACGTCGTCATCGACACGTCCGGCAGCGTGAAACGCCCGCCGCGCGACGACGAGAATCGGAGCACGTGCCGTCCGTCCATGTCGAGCGTGCACGTGCGGCGCCGGTCGGTGTCCTCGAACTCGATCCGCTGCACCGTCTTCGGGAAGCCCCAGATGCCCTCCCCCGCGTCGCGCGTGAAGCTCTGCGTGACCGGCAGGTGCACGATGTAGGTCGCGAGGCGGTTGCGGAAGAAATCGACGACGTTGCCCAGGTAGGGCACGAGCGGTCGCTCGCCCCGCAAGCGCACGAAGAGGGCGAGCGACACCTCGTTGTAGTCGCCGAGGTCGTTGTCGCGGTAGTCGATGCACGCGATGCTGAAGAGCGCCTGGCCGGGGAAGATCTCGACGACGTCCAGCTCCGGACCGCGCAAGAGCGCCCGCGCGGCGGTGGCGTCGACGGCGTAGGTCGCCGCGGTCGACGAGGCGTCGCGGACGACGACGGGCAGCGTCACCTCGCGCCCCTGGAAGACGTAGTGGCGGGGCTCGGTGACGCTCGGTGCTGCCATGGGCGCTGTCTACCAGGGGGCCGCCTGGCCGTCACCTGCAGCGGAAGACGTCACAGCCCCCCGACGAAGCGTCCGGGAGCGAAGATGCCGCCGGGGTCGTACGCCGCCTTCACGCGCCGCATGAGGGCGAGATCGGGGCCGAGCCGACCCCACACGTCGACGTGCCGTTTGGCGTCGGGACGAGCGCGCTCGACGACGAGGAATCCGCCGGCGGCTTCGATCGCGGGACGCAGCTCCGCGAGGATCCTGCGGAGCGCCTCGGCGTCGTCGAGCCGCGCGCGAACCACGCCGTTCGCGACGTGCGACAGCACCGGAACGTCGCCGGCGATCCGGTGCAGCTCCGCCATCGTGGCGCCCACCTCCGTCGGCAGCACGCTCGCGCGAACCACGGCGAGCGCCGGCGTGACCGGAAACGCGCCCAGGCTGCGACGGAGCGCGGCGCCGTCCCGCGTCCACTCCACGGCGAGGCCGCTGCGTGCGCCCACGGCTTCGATCGTGCGCCGGGCGGCGGCGATCTCCGGTGCGATGCCGCCCACGCCCACCGCGACACCGGGGCCGCGCTCGAGCGTGCCGGCTTCGAGCCAGAGCGGATCCAGGACGTCGCGCACCGCGAGCGCGAGGTCGGCGGCGGCGGCGAGCGTGCCCGCATGAAGGAGCGCCGCTTCCTCGAGCTCGGGCCGTGGTCGCAGCTTGAACGTCGCCTCGACGACGACGCCGACGGTGCCGAGCGCGCCGATGTGGAGCTTCGGCAGGTCGTACCCGGCCACGTTCTTCACCACCTTGCCGCCGCTCGCGACCAGCCGGCCCTCGGCGTCGACGGTGCGGATGCCGATGAGAAGATCCCGCACCGTGCCTTGCGAGGCGCGCAGCGGGCCGGAGAGATTGGCGGCGATGAGCCCGCCCACCGTCGTACGCTCGGGCGACGGTGGATCGAGGGGAAGCCACTGCCCGGCCGCGCCGAGCACCCGCTCCAGCGTCGCGAGGGAGCAGCCGGCTTCCGCGGTGACGGTCATGTCGGCGGCTTCGTGATCGACGATGCGCTCGACCCGATCCATGCGGACGAGCGCGTCGATGCGCGCCGGAGGCGCTCCGACGTCGAGGTGCGCGCCGAGTCCCGAGACGACGAGCGGCCGGCCCGCGCGCACGACGGCCTGCACCTCGGCGACCGAGCCCGGACGCACGACCGACTGCGCCACGACGCCGTCGACCGCCTCGGGCGACGGCACGGTCACAGCGGCGCCTGCCGGCGGGGCGTGCGTGTTTCGACGCACACCTTCGCGTCCGGGAAGATCTTGTGCGGGTTCGCGCGCTGCTCCGGATCGAAGACCGCGCGCAGCGCCGTCATCGCGAGGAGGTCGTCGGGGCCGAACAGGAGCGGCATCTGCGCGCACTTCTCGACGCCGATGCCGTGCTCGCCGGTGAGGCTGCCACCGAGCGCCACGCAGGCCTCGAGGATCTCGCGGCCCGCCGCGAGCACGCGCGCCACCTCGTCGCGATCGCGCTCGTCGAACAGCAGGATCGGATGGATGTTGCCGTCACCTGCGTGGAAGACGTTGCCGACGCGCAGCCGATGCTTCGCGGCAGCCGCCTGGATCGCACGCAGGATGTCCGGCACGCGCGTGCGCGGCACGACGCCGTCCTGGGTGCAGTAGTTCGGCGCGAGCCGGCCGACCGCCCCGAAGGCGCGCTTGCGGGCCTTCCACAGCGCGGCACGCTCGGCGTCGTCGCGCGCGATGCGGAGCTCGCGCGCGCCGTGCGCCCGGCACACGGCCTCGATGCGCGCGAGCTGATCGTCGAGGCCGGCGGCGGGGCCGTCGATCTCGGCCAGGAGCACGGCACCGGCGTCGGTCGGGAGGCCGATGCCGTACGCCGCCTCGACCGCCCCGATGATGAGCCGGTCCATCATCTCAAGCGCCGCGGGCACGATGCCGGCCGCGATGATGCCGGAGACGGCCTCGCTCGCGGCCTCGACGGAGTCGAAGACGGCGAGGAGCGTCCGGTAGCCCTCGGGCGTCCGCACGAGTCGCAGCGTCGCGCGCGTGACGATGCCGAACGTTCCCTCCGATCCGACCGTGAGACCGGTGAGGTCGTATCCCGGACGATCCTCGACCGTGCCGCCGAGCTGGACGACGTCGCCCGACGGCAGCACCAGCTCGACGCCGAGCACGTGGTTCGTCGTGACGCCGTACTTGAGCGTGTGCGGCCCGCCCGAGTTCTCGGCCACGTTGCCGCCGATCGTGCACGCCGGCTGGCTCGATGGATCGGGCGCGTAGTGCAGCCCGTCGGCGCGGACGGCGTTCGTGACCCACTGGTTCACGACGCCGGCCTGGACGACGATGCGGCGGTTGCGCCGATCGATCGCTTCGATCGCCTGCAGGCGGCTCGTGCAGATCATGACCGGTGCGCCGACCGGCAGCGTGCCGCCCGAGAGCCCGGTGCCGGCGCCGCGCGGCACGAACGGAACGCCCTCGGACGCGAGCAGGCGCACCACGGCGGCCACGTCGCCCGGCGTCCGCGGCAGGACGACCAGCTCGGGCGCGGCGCGCTCGAGCGTATAGCCGTCGCAGTCGTAGACGCGCAGCGTGTCCGGATGATCGACGACGCCGTCGTCGCCGACGAGCGCGCGCAGGCGCGCCGCGAGATCGGGCCGCAGCATCGCGCGGTTTGTAGCGGCGTGCCCCGCTCGTGTACAACCCGCGCGTGACCGCGCAGGTGGGCGAGTTCAATCCGCCGGAGCGTCTGCTTCTCGGCCCCGGACCGTCGCAGGTGCATCCGCGCGTGCTGCGCGCGATGTCGGCGCCGCTCCTGGGCCACCTGGATCCCGCCTTCGTCCACATGATGGAGGAGGTGAAGCAGCTCCTGCGTGTCGTGTTCGCGACCACGAACCCGCTCACGATCCCGATCTCCGGGACGGGCAGCGCCGGCATGGAGGCCTGTCTCGTGAACCTCCTCGAGCCCGGCGACGAGTTCGTGGTGGGCGTGAACGGCGTCTTCGGCACGCGCATGGCGGAGGTGGCCGAGCGCGCCGGTGCGCTCGTGCGCCGGGTCGAGGCGCCGTGGGGCAAGGTCGTCCGTCCCGAGCAGATCCTGGCCGCATTGCGCGACACGAAGAAGCCGAAGCTCGTCGCCGTCGTGCACGCCGAGACGTCGACCGGCGCCTGGCAGCCGCTGCCCGAGATCGCGAAGCTCGCGCACGACCACGGCGCGCTCATGCTGGCCGACTGCGTGACCTCGCTCGGCGGCGCGCCGGTCGAGATCGACGCCTGGGGCATCGACGCCGCGTACAGCGGGACCCAGAAATGCCTCTCGTGCCCGCCGGGGTTGTCGCCGGTCACGTTCGGTCCGCGCGCCGCCCAGGCACTCGGCACGCGCAAGACGAAGGTGCAGAGCTGGTATCTCGATCTGTCGCTGCTCGCGCAGTACTGGGGAGAGGAGCGCGTGTACCACCACACGGCGCCCATCACGATGAACTATGCGCTGCGCGAGGCGCTGCGCATAGTCGTCGAGGAAGGGCTGCCGGCGCGCTTCGCACGGCACGCGAAGAATCACGCCGCGCTCGCGGCCGGGCTCGCGCCGCTCGGGCTGGCGCTCGCGGCCGAAGAGGGGCATCGGCTGCCGATGCTGAACGCGGTCACGGTGCCGGACGGCGTCGACGAGGCGAAGGTGCGCGCGCGGCTCCTCGCGGAGCAGGGGATCGAAATCGGAGGCGGGCTCGGGCCCATGAAGGGGAAGGTGTGGCGGATCGGGTTGATGGGGGAGTCGAGCCGGCGAACGTCGGTGCTGGCGGTGCTGGCGGCCCTGGAGGACGCGCTGCGCGCGCAGGGACGAGCGGTCGTGCCGGGGGCGGCGGTCGGCGCCGCACAAGCCGCGTACGCCGTCTAGCCTCGATCGCGGCCGTCGTCGCGCTCTCCGGGTGTGCCGCGCCGTGGTGGCGGCCGTCGCCGCTCGTGCCGACGAGCGCGCGCCAGCTTCCGCCGCTCGTCGACGACATGGACCTGGATTCGCTGCGCGCGGCCGTCGATCGCACGCTCCCCGTCTACGAACGCGCCGGGCGCGCCGGCACGGCGGCCGCCGCGCAGCAGCTCGTGGACTGGCTCGCCGCGACGCGCGATCCCGACGAGCGCCGGCGCGTGGTCGGGGCGTCCTTCCGGGTGATGCGCGTCCGCGATCCGCTGCTGCTCACGTCGTACTACGAGCCGGAGATCGCCGTCAGCGAAACCCCGGGCGGCATCTATCGCTTCCCGATCTACCGGCGACCGCCGGATTTGACGAACCCGTACGCGTCGCGCGTCGAGATCGAGTCCGGCGCGCTCGACGGGCGCGGGCTCGAGCTGGCGTGGACCGACGATCCGCTGGAGCTCTTCTCGCTGCACGTCCAGGGGTCTGGGCGGGCGCGCTTTCCCGACGGCCACGTGGCGGGACTCCGCTTCGCCGGCACGAACGGCCGGCCCTACAAGAGCCTCGCGCAGGAGCTCATCCGGCGCGGCCTGCTGCCGAAGGACGAGGCGTCGATGTTCGCGGTGCGCCGCCTGTTCGCGGGGCTCTCGCACACCGAGCAACGCGCGCTCATGGCCGAGAACCCGCGCTACGTGTTCTTCACCATGACGGACGCGTCGCGCGGACCGACGGGGAGCCTCGGCGTCGAGCTGACGCCGGGTCGCTCGGTTGCGACCGACGTCGACGTCATCCCCGCCGGCGCGATCGGCTACCTCGTCACGCCCACGATCCGCCGCTTCGTCGTCGCCCAGGACACCGGCGCGGCCATCCGCGGCGCCCACGCGGATCTCTTCGCCGGCTCGGGCCTGGAGGCCGAGCAGTTCGCGGGACGCCAGAAGGAGCGGGGAACGTTCTACGTGCTGGTGCCGCTCTGAGCCGCCATGCGCTCGTTCGAACGCACCATCGTACGCGCGACGAGGCGGCGCGGCGCGAGACGGATGCCGGCCGCCATCAAACGGTTCAGCATCCCGTTCACCAGTACGGTCTGCCGGCCGACGGCGCGCACGGTCTCGTCGGCGACCGCCTCCGCGCTCATCCAGGCGAAGCCCGGCACCATGCTCGTGTCGACGTGCGCCTTTTCCTGGAACTCGGTGCGCGTGAAGCCCGGACATACGCACAGGACGTGGACGCCCGTCCCATCGAGCTCGACGGCGATGGCTTCCGAGAACGCGAGCAGGAACGCCTTCGTCGCGCCGTACGTCGCGGTGTAGCCCATCGGTCCGAAACCGGCGACCGACGCGACGTTGACGACGGCGCCGCGCCGCCGCTGCACCATGCCGGGAAGCAGGAGCCCGGTGAGCGCGACCGGCGCCTCGACGTTGAGCTTGATCTGGTCGAGCTCGCGCTCGACCGGCAGGCGGTCGAACCGCCCCGCCGTCCCGATGCCCGCGTTGTTCACCAGCCACTCGACCTCGAGGTCGCGCCGATCGAGCTCGGCGACGAGCGCCGGCGGTCCGTCCGCTCCCACGAGATCGACCGGAATCGCGACGGCCTGGATGCCGTGCGCGCCCGACAGCTCGCGCGCGAGGGCTTCCAGGCGATCGGCGCGACGCGCCACGAGCACGAGGTTGCGGCGCTCGCGCGCGATGCGGCGGGCGAGCGCTTCGCCGATGCCGCTCGATGCGCCCGTGACCACGGCGACCGGCGTGCTCATACCGAGCCCTCCCGCGGCTTGAGCAACATCGTGGCGCTGCGGATCGCGAGCGAGCGGGGCACGAACTTGAGGGCCGCCGCGAGCGCGCGGTTCATGAGTCCGTTCACGAGCACGCCGCCGCGGCCTGCGGCGCGCACCGCCTCGTCGGCGACCTGGTCCGCGCTCTGCCACGCCATGGCGGGCACCGCCCCGGTGTCGACGTCGACGTGGCTCTGGAACTCCGTGCGCGTGAAGCCGGGGCACACGCACAGGACGGGGACGCCCGTGCCTTCGAGCTCGGCGCCGATCGCCTCCGAGAAGGAGAGGACGAATGCCTTCGTCGCCGTGTACGTCGCCATCTGCGGGCTCGGGACGAATCCCCCGACCGACGACACGTTCATGACGAGTCCGCGCCCCCGTTTCACCATACCGGGCGTGAACCGGCCCGTCAGCTCGACCAGCGCCTCGACGTTGAGGCGGATCTCCTCGAGCTCGCGCGCGACCGGCAGCTCGTGGAACTTCCCGAACGTGCCGAAGCCGGCGTTGTTCACGAGCCAGTCGACGACGAGGCCGCGTGCTTCGACCTCGACCGCGAGCTCGCGGACGGCCGACGGGCGCGTGAGGTCGCTCGCGAAGACGTGCGCGTCGACCTTGTGCTGCGCGCGGATCTCGCCGGCCAGGGCCTCGAGGCGATCCTTGCGCCGGGCGACCAGGCCGACGGGCCGGCCGTCGCGAGCGATGCGGCGGGCCAGCGCTTCGCCGATGCCGCTCGACGCGCCGGTGACGAGCGCGATCTCCTGTGCCATGCGCGCCGGTTAGCACGTCCCCGCGACCGTTGACAGGCCGCGCTACTCGGGCCAACAACGGGGCCCTCATGGCCAGCCTCACGAGCGCCGAGTTCACCGAGTGCATCACCGCCCTCACCGAGCACTACGGCGTCGAGCGCCTGCGCGACAAGCTGGCGGCGATCGGAGCGTTCCAGTCACGCAAGGGCCTCACGAGCGCGCCGGCGCTCGCCGAGCGTCTCTATCGCCTCTCGGGCGGGCTCCGGCTACCCGTCGCCGCGACGTACGCGTTCTCGCACGTGTGGGCCGAGATGCTCTCCGCGAAGCTCGGCGGCGAGGAGACCGAGAAGACGCTCGAGAGCCTTGCCGAGCGCGTGAACGCGTGCCTCGACGAGAAGGAGCAGATCGTCGCCGGCAAGGAAGCCGACCTCGACAGCGCGCTCGGGGCCTATCGCGAGGCCGCCGCCAAGGCGACCGGGCCGCGCGTCGCGCACTACGACATGCTGCTGAAGTCGGTGCCCGCTGTCGCCGAGCGCGTTCGCGCGACCTCGCCGTCCGAGGGCTGACGCCGTGCCCGATCGCATCCTCGTGCCGGCCAGCGAATGCCCGGTCGTCGAGGACGCGGACCTCGTCGTCGTCGGCGGGGGATCGGCCGGCATGGCGGCCGCGGTGACGGCGGCGCGCGCGGGGCTGCGGACCGTGCTCGTCGAGGAATCGCCGTTTCTGGGCGGCATGTCGACCGGCGGCTGCGTCGGGACGTTCTGCGGCTTCTACTACCGAACGACGGGAGGCGATCTCGAGCGGCTCGTCGGTGGCTTCGCCGCCGACGTCATGGATCGTCTCGCCGCCGCGGGACGGTGCTACGGCCCCGTGCCCTTCAAGACGACGGCGGCGGTGCCGTACGTGCCGTGGGGCGTGAAAGTGCTCTACGACCACCTCGTGCGCGCCGAGCCGAACCTGCGCGTGCGCCTCTACGCGCGCCTCACCGGCGCCGTCGCGCGTGACGGGACGATCGAGGCGATCACGGTGTCGACGCGCGCCGGTACGGTCGCGATGCGCGCCGCGTATTTCGTCGACGCGAGCGGCGACGCCGCGCTCGCGCGCGCGGCGGGTGCACCTTGCGAGCGGAGCGAGCGCCTGCAGTTCCCGTCGATGATGTTCTACATGCAGCACGTCGACCTCGATCGCGCGATCCCGGCTCTCTTCGAGCTGAACGACCTCCTCGAGCAGCACTACGCGAGCGACGACTTGCCGCGACGCTCGGGGAACGTCATTCCCACCGGCCGTCCGGGCGAGGTGCTCGTCGCCATGAGCCGCGTCGCGATCGACGGCCGGCCCGTCGACGGCGCCGACGACGCCGACCTCACGCTGGGCGAGATGCTCGGCCGCGAGCAGGCGGAGCACTGCGCCGACTTCCTCCGCCGGCACATGCCCGGCTTCGCCGATGCCTTCCTGTCCGACACGGCGCCCCGCCTCGGCATTCGCGAGACGCGACGGATTCGCGGCGCGTACGCACTCACGGAGAACGACGTCCTCGGGGGACGGAAGTTCGCGGACGGGATCGGCCGGGCGGCGTGGCCGATCGAGCTTCACGTGGATGATGGGCGCACGGAATGGCGCATGCTCGACGACGGCCTGTGGTACACGCTGCCCTACCGCACGCTCCTGCCGACCGGCGTAGGCAACCTGCTCGTGGTCGGCCGCTGCGTGTCGGCGACGCGCGAGGCGTTCGCCTCGGTGCGCGTCATCGGGCCGTGCATGGCCGAAGGTCAGGGCGCCGCCCTCGCCGTCGCGGAGGCGCTGCCGCGCGCCCAGCGCGTCGCCGACGTCGACGTCGGCGCCGTCCGCGCCCAGCTCGAGCGCCTCGGCGTCCCGCTTTGATTTGAGTCGCATCCAGCTCGTCGCTACGGTGGCGCGATGAAGCGGGCCCGGACGGTGGTGCGGGGGTGCGTCGTCGCGGTGTGCGTGGTCGCGGGCGCGGTCGTCGCGCACGCCGCGGCGTACACGGAAGAGGATTTCTTCGCCAAGCCGAACGCCGTCTACACCATCCCGACGCCGGTGAACGGCGGTCCGATCACCGTCATCGGCGAGACGAAGATGTACCGCGTGAAGAGGGGCGACACCTTGATGGACCTCGCCCGCCTCTACAGCCTCGGCTACAACGAGATCGTCGAGGCGAATCCGGGTCTCGATCCCTGGGTGCCACCGATCGGCGCAGTCGTCCTCCTGCCGACGGAGTGGGTGCTCCCATGCTGCAGCTATTCGGGGATCATCGTGAACATCCCCGAGATGCGCCTGTTCTACTACAAGCGCGGCAGCCAGCCGGGGACCACCACCGTCTATACCTACCCGGTCGGTCTCGGTCGCGACGACTGGCGAACGCCGACCGGAAGTTTCCGGGTGAACGGGAAGACCGTCAACCCGCAGTGGAACATCCCCGAGTCCATCCGCAAGGAGCACATCGAGGAGCGCGACGACCCGCGCACCTTCATCCCCGGCGGCGATCCGGACAACCCATTGGGGAAGTACCGTCTCGAGCTGACCCTACCGATGTACCGCATCCACGGCACGAACATCCCGTGGGGCGTCGGCATGCAGGTGAGCCACGGTTGCGTGCGGCTCTATCCCGAGGACATCGAGCGGCTCTTCCCTACGGTCCCGATCGGCACCCCCGGCGAGTTCACGTATCAGACGATCAAGATCGGGCGCCGCGGCGACGTCGTTTTCGCCGAGGCGCACGAGGACATCTATGGGCACAACCCGGCGATCTTCCGCGAGGCGATGGGCCTGATCGACAGCCACGGCTTCGGCGGCGAGATCGACAAGGAGCTGCTCCTGGACGGGCTCCTCAACGCGGGCGGGATCCCGTTCCAGATCTCGCCCGGTGTCGAGGGGGCGTCGATAGCGTCGTACGACTCGCAATGACCGAGCTGCACGTCCGGACCGGGGCCAAGCGGGAGCTCGTCGACCTCACCCCACAGGTGGCCGAGGTCGTGGCGCAGAGCCGGCTCGAGGAGGGTCTCTGCCAGGTCTACGTGGCGCACGCGACGGCGGCGATCGTCGTGAACGAGAACGACGACCCCAACGTGTGCGTCGACCTGCTCGACGCCCTCGACCGCCTGATTCCGGCCGGGATCTGGCGCCACGACCGGGTGGACGGCAACGCGGCCTCGCACATCCAGGCGGCGATCCTCGGCCCCGGCGAGACGATCCCCTTCCGCAAGGGGAAGCTCTGTCTGGGGACCTGGCAGGCGATCATGCTGGCGGAACTCGACGGCCCACGCGATCGTCGCGTGCTGATCACTCTGCGCTGACTTGCCGGCCCCGTCGGGGCACGGCGCGAGATCAGGCGCTGACTTCCTGCAGCTCGGCCGACCCGGCCGCAGCGAGCTCTGCGACCTTGGCCCGTCGAGGCAGCCCGCCCCGCTCACGCCACTCGCGGAGACCCCGCCGGACGTAGTCCGCGTTGATCTCGAGCGTGTCGCAGATGTTCTCGAAGGAGAAGAGCCAGCTCCGATCGCTCGAAGAGACCCACTCCTGCGCTTCCTGGAACATCTGCACGCCCCTGGGATCCCGCGCGTGCGCGAACTTCTGGTAGCAGTCGATGGCGTCCTCGAGGACGGCGAGCATCAGAAGACGCTCACGCTCGAGACCCCCCGCCCGCCTGAATGCCGCAAAAAATTGTGCCGGTAGAAGAACGTCTGGTTCGAACAACGTCGCCAACCTGTCGTGCCCGCCCGAAAAGCCCCGCTTCCCCTTCGCAACCATCTACCCCTCCTCCGCTCGGCGGAGAACGATCGCCCGAGGCGATCGAACGCCCAGAGCCTTACCACGACGGGTCGTCGTTACTGAACGGCCACTCGGATGAAAAACCTTGTGCCGTCAAATTAGACGCCCTTATCGCGTGGCCGAACGGATTGCAATAGGGTTACGGCTCAAATGCCGATAGCCGTCGCGGTGAGCAGCGGCTCCACGGCCCGCTCCCAGGGGCCGCTCCACTGGCGGCTGAGGTCGTCGGCCAGGGTGCGGCCGCCCGCCACCTGCTCGATCACGGGCTCGAGGTAGATCCGCTCGTCCTGCCCGGCCTCGTTGCGGGCCTGCTGACGCCGGAGCCCCTCGGCGGCGATCTCCAGGAGCTCTCGGGCGAGCTCGACGACACGCACGCCCTTCATACGGGCCGCCAGGGCCCCTCGGGTCACGTCGTCGTAGAGCTCGCGCACCTGATCGACCGACCACCGCTTCACGACGTCGAGGCCGGCCTCCTGGCAGTCGGCATCGTAGAAAACCCCTTTCACCAGGGCCGGCAGCGCGACCACCCGGCCGGGCGGCTGGCTGTCGGCGGAACGAAACTCGATGAAGCCCTTCAGGCGGACCTCGGGGAACAGGGTCGTCAGGTGCAGGTTCCAGTCGTCGAGGGTGGCGCGGGCGCCGCCGAAGCCCTCCGACAGGAACCGGCGGAAGGGAATCCCCGTGACGTCGGTCACGTAGCGTCCGTCGCGCAGGATGAAGTACAACGGGACGTCGAGGGCCCAGTCGACGTAGTCGTGGAAGCCGGCGTCGTCGCGGAACGCGAACGGAAGGAGGCCGCAGCGGGTGCGATCGGTGTCGGTCCACACGTGTCCGCGGAAGCTCAGGTGACCCGAGAGGTCCCCGTCGACCAGGGGCGAGTTCGCGAAGATTGCGTTCACGATCGGCGCGATGCCCATGCCGACGCGGAGCTTTCGCATGGCGTCGCGCTCGTCGGAGAAGTCGATGTTGGCCTGCACGGTCGCGGTCTGCTTCATCATGCGGTGGCCGAGCTTGCCGACGCGCGTCATGTACTCGCGCATGATGCGGTAGCGCTGCTTCGGCACCCACGCGATCTCGTCGAGCGTGCTGAGCGGATGGCAGCCGAGGCCGAGGAACGAGATGCCCAGCTCCCGGCCGACCGCCACCAGCTCGCGGACGTGCGTGTCGACCTCCTCCCGCGTGGCGTGCAGATCTGCGCAGGGACGGCCGGCGAGCTCGATCTGTCCACCCGGCTCGAGCGTGATCGACTGCCCTTCGCGCGCGAGGGCGATGACGGCGCCGCTCTCCTCTCGCGGCTCCCAGCCGAACCGCTCGGCGAGCAGCGTGAGGAGACGTTCGATGCCGCGGGGGCCCGTGAACGGCACCGCGCGTCCGGTCTTCGCGTCGACGGCGACCTTCTCGTACTCGGTGCCGACCATCCAGCGCGCGCGCGGCTTGGCGGCCCGGTGGAACTCCTCGACGAGCTGACGGGTGTCCTCGATCAGCACCGCGTGCCCGCTCGCGCGGAAATCCGTCATGCGGCGCGGACGGTAGCCGCGGGCCGACGCCGTAGCAAGACAGCGGCCCGCGCTCGGACGGCCGGCTAACGCCGCGCGTCGGACCCGGCTAGTGGTCGCAGACGAGGTCGGCCGGGCACGAATAGCCGGTCGTGCAGAGCGTGCCCGATTCCGCGACGACGTCGGGCCACCAATCGTCGATGCAGCAGTTCATCTTCCGGATCGCACCGGCGTACGGACCCGTCATGCTCGAGATCTGCGTGATGAGCGACGTCGGATTGCCGGCGTGGAGGTCCGTTTCGTCCGGGTCGATGAACAGGTCCGTCAGCTGAGCGGACGCGACGGCACCCGGGCTGATGTACGTCTTGAGCATCCGGGCCTCGCACAGGCGCTTGCAGGGCACCGGATTGCCGTTGACCGATGGACACACCGGACAGTCGTCGCTCGTCCCGCACTGCACGTTGGGGGCGTTGCGACACCACTTCTCGGACTTGCCCGCGCACACGTACCCCGCGCCCACGAGCCCGGCGCAGTCGTTGTCGTCGATGCAGGCGGGGCCCATCCGGCAGACGCCGCCCAGGCACGCCGCTCCGGCGGGGCACGGCGTGAACGTCGAGCACGCGACTTCGCCGACATTGGGGGCGCACTGGCCGCCCAGGCAGAACTCGCCCGGCTGGCATTCGGCCGACGTCGTGCACGCCGCGTTCGTCGCCTTGGTGCAGCGGCCGACGGCGCCCGGCCGCGTCAGCAGATAGCGGTTGCGCGTCGGCACCGTCGTCCTCTTGGTCTGGTGGCCGCAGAGCGAGTGTCGCAGGCTCTCCGGTGCCCCGGGTCCGCCGGGTGCATCGCCGAAATACGGCCGTAGGTCGTGACCGTCGCAGGCGAAGCCGTCCGGACCGACCGGACACGCGTTGCCGCCCGGCGTCCCGAGGGCGAAGCCGAGGGCGGTTGGGAGCAGATCCACCGTGTGGGCGAGCGCTGGGCTGACGTAGGCGGGCGGCTGCGGCGTCTCCTGGGCGGGATCCCACGACGGGATGGTCGGCAAGTCGCGTGGATCGAACACGATGAGGCGCGTGCGGTGGCCGTTCTCCGTGAACGCGTGCTTCGAGCTCGGCAGGTGCCAGCCGTTGTCGGAGAAGTACATGAAGATCGTGTTGCGGGTGAGATCGGGCGCGATGCCGCCCCACGTTCCGCCAAGGGTCTCGCACTGCGACTGCGTCGCGATGTCGAAGCGGCTGCGCCGGTTCGACGCGAAGCAATGCGGCGCCGTTTCCATGGCGAGGAACTTGCGCAGCTCGCGGACGTTGTCGTCGGCCCACCAGATGTTCCCGAAGAACTGATGGACGGTGCCGAAGTTCGTCTCGTTGAACGCCGAGACGACCGGCGCGCAGGTCTGGCCGGTGCACCACTGGCCGAGGTTCATGACGCCGCCGCGCGGGAAGCTGCCGAGGCCGCCGAACAGATAGTCGATCACCGGCTGCGGCGAGCGCAGGGGCTGATGCGGAACGCGCGGCGCGTACCACATGTAGAAGTGCTGCATCGAGAACTGCCCCGGTGCGCCCGGCTGCTCGTAGGTCAGCATGTCGAGGAAGTTGAACACGTCCGTCTGGCGTCCGACGACGAACGGAGAGTAGGGCGACGCGATGCTGGTGCCGCACGCCGGCGGCTGTCCCGGTGCCCCGGCGACGCACTCGTTGCGGCCGAGCGAGCGTCCGCCGGTCTTCGCGACCGCGTCGAAGGACGTTTCGTCGAGCGATCCGGTGAACTTGCCGGCGAGCAGCGTGCAGTAGCCGCCGATCTTGTTGCCCGTGTTGAACGGGTCGTTCACCGTTCCCACGGCGCCCGTGAGCCCGCGCAGCGCGCTGGGAACGGTCGAGAACGTGGCCTCGTTGATCTTGTTCTGCCCGTGGAAGCTGCGTTGATAGCGACCGGTGAGAATCGTGGCGAGCGATGGGAAGCACCAGGACGCGGTGTTGTGGGCGATCGGGAACACCGTGCCGTGCGCTTCGAGGATGTCGACGGTCGGTGTCTTCGGCGTCGGAACGGGCGTGCCCGTCTGCGCGCTGCGACACTCACCCGCGTTGCCGTAGTGGCAGTACCCCTGGTCGTCGGAGATGAAGAAGATGATGTTCGGGCGATCGGTGACCGGCCCCGGAACGCAAGCCTTGCCGTCCGCACACTGCCCGTTCACCGGACACGCGGCGCCACCGGCGCACACGCCTTCGATCGTGGCGCAGCACGGCGGGCGTCCCGCGACGTGCTGACTCGAGTAGAAGAGGTACGGCGGCTCGCAGAAGGGCGAGAGGCGTTTGCGCGCCCACACGACCGGAGCTTTTGCGTCGGCGGGTGCCGCGAGCGGCCCCATGACGGCGAACAGGGCGAGCGCCGCCCAGAGGCGGCGGGCACACGGAGCCATGGGAAAAGTGGTATTCGTCCAACGTCCGGAGTGTCAAGTGTTTTTTCGGCATCGAGCCGATAGACTCGCACGCGTGCGCGTGTGGAGGTGGTCCGTCGGCCCGAAGGTCGTTCTGATTCTTGCAACGCTGCTAGGCGCGTGCGGCTCGTCGGAGCAATCGGGCCGACCCGCCGACGCAAAAGGCTACGTCGGGTCCGCGTCGTGTGCGGCGTGCCATGCCGATGTCGTGCGAACCTGGGAGGCGTCGAACCATCATCTCGCGATGTTCGGTGCCGATGCGTCGATCCTGGCGCCGGTCACCGCCGACGGACCACTCGTGCGCCGTGGCAGTCAGCTTGAGCTGACTGCTGCGAGCCTCGGCAACGCGGAGGACGTTCCGATCTCCTACGTTCTCGGCCGCAAGCACGTCGAGCAACCGGTCGGAACGATTCGCCCGGGACGACTGCAGGCACTCCCGCGCGCTTTCGACGTCGTGCGTCGCGAGTGGTTCGATCTCTTCGCCGGCGAGCAGCGTGTCCCCGGCGATTGGGGGCACTGGACCAATCGCGGCATGAACGCGAACGCGCAGTGCCTCTACTGCCACACGACGAGCTTCGAGAAGGGCTACCTGCCCGCGACCGACACCTACGCCAGCCGATGGAGCGAGATGGGCGTCGGCTGCGAGGCGTGCCATGGTCCGGGCGAGGCGCACGCCTCCGCGCGACGTGAGGGTCGCGCCGATCCATGGGCCGGAGTGAATCCGGATCGATTCCTCGCGGCATGCGAGGCGTGCCACACCCGCCGCGTCGAGCGCGCCGATTTCACGCCGGGGGACGAGTTCCTCGACGCGTTCGAGCCCGAGCTGCTGGACACCGACGCGTACTACCCCGACGGGCAGATCAAGGACGAGCTGTACGAGGGCGTGTCGTTCCACATGAGCAAGATGTTCCGCGAGGGCATCCGCTGCTGGAACTGCCACGATCCGCACGGGAACGGCACGCGCGAGCCGGGCAACACACTCTGTCGCACGTGTCACGAGCCCAGGTACGACAGCGAGGCGCACACGCACCATCCGAGCACGTCTCCCGGCGCCGACTGCCGGGGCTGCCACATGCCGACCACGGTCTACATGCAGCGCGATCCGCGACACGACCATGCGTTCGCTCGTCCGGATCCCGAGGCGACGATCGCGCTCGGCGTGCCGAACGCGTGCAACCGATGCCACACCGATCGCGATGCCGCATGGGCGGCGGAGCGGATGCGCGAATGGTATCCGGACGGTCGCAAGCGCGCCCTCCGGCGCGAGGTCGCGGCCACCATCGCGAGCGCGCGCGCCGGCGACCCTGCGAGCGTTCCCGGTCTCATCGCGCTCGTGGGTGGCGAGCTGGACGCCGTCCATCGCGCATCGGCGGCGAGGCTGCTGGCGCGCTTCCCGACCGCGAGCGGCGTCACCGAGGCGCTCACGACCGCGCTCGGCGACGACGAGGCGCTCGTCCGGGCCGGTGCTGCATGGTCCTTCGGCCAGCGATCCCATCTCGCGCCCGAGCCGCGCGCGGCACTGCTCGCGCATTTGGGCGATCCCGTGCGGATCGTCCGCCAGCACGTCGCGTTCGCGTTGCGCGACCTGACGGCGAGCGAGCTCCCACCCGACGTCGCGGCGGCGCTCGCGCGCGCCACGGCCGAATGGCGGAGCGGGCAGATGCGCCTCGCGGACACGCCCGAGGCCCACTACAACCTCGCCATCGACGACGCCGCGCACGGCGACCTCGACGATGCGTTGGCGGAGTATCGGGCGGCGCTGCGCCTGTGGCCGAAGTCGTATCGGACCCGCCACAACCTCGGCATGCTGCTCGCCCGCATGGGACGGATCGACGAGGCAGCGGCCGAGTTCGAGGCGGTGCTGGCGAACGATCCCGTGCCCGACTCGGCCTTCGCGCTGGGACTCCTGCGCGCCCAACAGGGACGTTGGAACGACGCCGCGCAGGCACTCGCGCGCTGCGTCGCGGAGGATCCGGATTTCCCGCGCGCTCGCTACAACCTTGCGCTCGCCTATGCCAAGGCCGGCGACACCACCAAGGCGCTCGACGAGCTCGAGCGCGCGGCGGCCCAGGAGGACACGCACCGCGAGGCCGTCCTGGCGCTCGTCGACCTGGCGCGGCAGGTGAACGACAAGGAGCGGCTAGAGCGCTGGGTGCTCGAGGCGGCGCGTCTCGACCCCGCGCTCGCCGAGAACCCCGATCTCCGGGAGCTCCTCGAGCGCCGGTGACGTTCAGGTTCGTACGCGCAGTCGCGCTTGCGACGCTCGCATCACGCCGGCGCGTATCTCGCCTGCCGTCGCCGTCGCGCCGGAGCCCGCCGTGCCAGCGCGCGTGCCGGAGCGCATAGCGTGCGGAGGACCGTCGCAACGTCGCCGGGTTGCGCGCCGGTCCCCGAGACGCAGGAGCGCCGCCCACGGTCGACGAAATCCTGCCGCGCGCGCCGGCACGGATGCTGCTCTCGTCGTCCCCCCGGTGGTTGTGGCGCAGCGCGGGGGTCGCGCTTGCAGGGATGGTTGAGGGGCGGCGGGGCGGAAGGACGGCTGAGGAGAGAGAAGGGGAGGCCGGGCGGCGGATGCCGACGCGAGTCGGCTCCGCCCCGGCCCATCAGCGGACGTCTCGTGCGGCGTCCTCGTCGTCGTCGGACGCGGAGCGCGACGGCCACCAGCGCGGAACCCGGCGCAGGTACGCTTCGTACGCGGCCCCGAAGCGCCGCGTGAGCGCGGGCTCCTCGACGAGCACGATCCACGCGTGCGCCGCGGCGGCGGCCGCGATCGCCACGAGAGCGATCGCACCGGATGCCGCCCAGGCGGCCGTGCCCAGGATCGCGATCACGATCCCGCCGAAGAGCGGGTTGCGCACGCGGCGGTAGGGTCCGGCGACGACGAACGCGGGTTGTGGACCGCGTCGCGGACGCCCTCGCCCCGACAGGAGCAGCCCGCTGCGGACGACGAGCGCTGCGCCGAGGACGACCAGCAGAGCCCCCAGCCAGCGCAGCGTCGTCGGCACCACGCGACTCAGGCGTAGTGGCTTCGACGCTTCACGGCGATCTCGCGCTCGAGGTGGAAGATCTCGATCTTCTCGATCGCATCGCCCTTCTTGGCGAACTTGTGCCCGCGCAGGATCGTGTCCAGGGCGCCCAGGTCCTCGCGTCCGGGAAGATCGCGTACGGCGCGAATCTCGGTGCTCGCGAACAGCGTATCGCCCGCGAAGCTCGGGGCCGTGTGCCGCCCGGTCGCGTAGCGCAGGTCGCCCGGCGAGTTGTCGGCGACGTCGGCGGACGAGAGGCCGAGGCAGAGCTGGAACGGAATGCCTCCGAACACGATCAGCTTCCCGCCGACGAAACGCTCCGGATCCTGGTCGACCATCCACTGGTTGCAGTGCACCTGGGAGGTGTTGTCGAGGATCCCGGTCAGCATGATGTGATCGGTGGTGATCACGCGGCCGCGCACGTGCTCGTAGACGTCGCCCGGCTTGAAGTCCTCGAAGTACGTATCCGGGCTGCTGAAGTGCGCGAGGTCGCGATAGGCGCGCTTGCGGTCGTACGCGGGCGCGGTGAAGACGCACGCGACGTCGCGCGGCGCCACCTCGCGGTCGTCCACGGCGGCCTTGGGATCGCGCTTCCAGACCTGTACCTTGCGCTGAAACGTCAGCACCACGTCACCGTCCTGGTTGCGTCCCGTCGTCTGCACGTGCACGACGCCCAGATCGGGGTTCTTGCTCGACGGTTTGACCGAGAGGATGAGCGTCTCGGCCTCTAGCGTGTCGCCGACGCACACGGGCGCGCCGAACCGCATGTCGATGTACTCGAGATTCGCGCGCGCGTTCTCGGAGATGTCCTCGACGCTCTGGCTGAACACGACGCCCATGACCAGCCCCGGCGGCAGGACGAGCCCGCGATAGCCGTAGGCCTGGGCGTAGCGGACGTTCTTCGAGAGGGGATTCGGGGTGAAGGAGAAGTCGGTGAAGAGGGCGAAGACGCCCTCGGTGATCGTCTTGCCACCCTTGTGACGGAGCAACTCGCCGGGCCGGAAATCTTCGAGATAGTGCCCGTGCTGCTTGCGGATCGTGGCCATAGACGGCGACCCTTACCGAGTCGCCGCGGGCCGGGCAAACGCGTCGCGTCAGCCGGCGCGTCGCTCGCCGAGGCTTCCCGAGCCGCCTTCGGCATCGGCCGGCGCCAGCGCCGACGCGGTCGCGCGGACGACGCTCAGCATCTTCTCGCGCTGGCGCTCCGGCAGGCCGCGGTACAGGCGGACCAGCTCCTCGATGCCCTGATCCTTCGCGACGGGATACGCCGGGAAGCCGTTCTCGGGGCCCGTGGGGAACTGCTGCTCGTTCTCCACCAGGAAGCGCCGCGCCTCCGGCGACAGCACTTCCGGATCGTAGGCGGAAATCGCCTTGTGCATCGCGATGTGCAGCTTGACGACGACGAGCAGCGGAGTCGCCAGCCCGCGTCCCGCTTCCAGGCGGCTCACGGCACCCTGGCTCACGCCGGCGAGTCGCGCCAGCTGCTCCTGCGAAAGCCCGAGAAACTCACGCACCCGACGCGCTTGACGGCCGAGTCCCCGCATCCAATCACGCCAGTCGGTTTGCCCTTGTGCTTCCATCGTCGAACTCCCTTCCTTCGAACCTACCGGTGTTTCGTCTCGGAGACCGAGCGGGGTCCACGGGTACCCAGGAGGCGGCGCATGATCGTCAGGAGGATGTCGTGGTGCTGTTCGGGCGTCACGTCGGTCCAATACTCACGTGCGGCGAGCGGGGCGACGATCGTCTGCCCCAAGAGAAGGAACGCGCTCGTCCCGGCGAGCGTCATGATGAGATGGAGCGGATTGATCGTGCGGAGCGCCGCCGTCTCGTGCCCCTCGCTGATGGCCTTGATGACCGCCAGCGTCGGCGGGAGCGTGCTGTCGGCGACCGGCCGCGAGTGCTCGCTCACCCCGTCGGCCATCTCGCGGAGAAGAATCCGCAGCAGGGCGGGACGATGGTGGACGAAGTCGACCCAGACGTCGACCAGCCCCTCGATCCGTTGCTCGATCGGCCCACCGCCGACGAGGACGCGCTGGTAGCGCGCGAAGAGTTCGTGCAGCAGATGGTCGAGGACGGTGGCGTAGAGCTCCGCCTTGTCCTTGAAGTAGTAGACGAGCGACGCGCGACGCACGCCGACCCGTTGCGCCACGTCCTCGAGCCGCGCCCGGTCGTAGCCCTGCTCGGCGAAGATCTGCTCGGCGGCTACGATGATCGCGGCGCGACGAGTGTGCCCCTTGGGCCGGCGTGATGTCGCTAGAGCCGACAGCGTCCGGGCTCTACCTGCGTGCAGGCAGACTGTCAATCCACAAAAAGAATGAGACGGGTGAGACCACGCAGCTCTGTGCCGAGCGCCTCGGAATCGAGCTCGGGAGCCCCAGTGAGGGTCATGCCGAGGGTGAGGAACGCGGTCGCCCCGGCGACGCTCATGACGTAGCGGACCGGGTCGACGCTCCGGAACACCCCCTCGCGTTGACCCATCCGCACCGCGTCGGCGAGAAGCTTCACGATCGGGGCGATCCGCGAGGCGAGGGGCACGGCTCTCGAGCGCCCTGCCCGGGCGAGCTCCCACAGGGAGATCCGGAGCAACCCGGGCCGGTCGATCACCTGCGCGGACCAGACGTCGATGCAGCCGAGTACCCGGTCCTTCAGCGGCCCCCCGGCATCGAGGGCCGCCCGGTAGCGGGCGGGCAGGTCATTGAAGAGATCGTCGAGCAGGGCCTCGTACAGGCTCTTCTTGTCGCGAAAGTAGTACACCATGGAGGCCCGCCGGATCCCGACCCGCTCCGCGACCTCGTCCATGCGGGCACCCGCGTAGCCTCGTTCCGCGAAGACGGCTTCCGCGGCGCGCAGAACCGCCCGGCGCGTCGTCTCTCCCCGTACCTTCATCGAGCCAACCCCTGGCGTGTCGCCGAATTCAGTTCTTGAGCAGGTTCCGAGCGATCACGATCCGTTGCACCTGGCTCGTCCCTTCGTAGATCTGCAGCAGCTTCGCGTCACGCATGAGCTTTTCGACGGGATACTCCTTCATGTAGCCGTAGCCGCCGAAGATCTGCACGGCGTCGGTCGTGATGCGCATCGCGTGATCGGCGCCGAACGCCTTCGCGTAGCTCGACACGATCGACGCCTGCGCACCCTGGTCCAGCATCCACGCCGCCTTGTAGGTGAGCAGCCGCATCGCCTCGATCTCGACCGCCATGTCGGCGAGCATGAACTGCACCGCCTGGAACTGGGCGATCGCCTGGCCGAACTGCTGTCGCTCCTTGGCGTAGCGCGTGCACTCGTCGAGGGCGCGCTGAGAGACGCCGATGCAGATGGCGCCGATCTCGGGCCGGCTGCGATCGAACGTGCGCATCGCGAGCTTGAAGCCCTCCCCCTCGCGACCGAGGAGCGCGTCCTTCGGGACCCGGACTTCCTCGAATGCGATCTCTCCGGTGTCCGCGGCCCGCTGTCCGAGCTTGTTCTTCATGCGGTGCTTCGTGATGCCCGGAAGATCCGCCGGGAAGACGAAGGCCGAGATGCCCTGGTGTCGCAGCTTGCGGTCCTGGGTGGCGAACACGACGTACCAGCTCGCGACGGTGCCGTTCGAGATGAAGTGCTTGGTCCCGTTGAGAACGTACTCGTCGCCGATCTTGCGGTACGTCGTCGAGATGCCGGCGGCGTCCGATCCGGCACCCGGCTCGGTGATGCAGAAGGCGGCGAGCGCCGGCTCGGAGGCGAGCTGACCCAGGTAGCGCTTCTTCTGCGCGTCGGTGCCCGCCTCGCCCACCGGGATCGCGGCGAGCCCGTTCGCGGCGATGGCGTTCGTGATGCCCGCGCACCCGTAGTTGAGCTCTTCGAGCACGAGACAGGTGTCGAGCACGCCGAGCCCCGGGCCGCCGTGCTCGACCGGCACCTCGAAGTTCATGAGGCCGAGCGACCACGCCTTCTTCACGATCTCGGCCGGGAACTTCTGCTCCTCGTCGTGCTGCGCGGCGACCGGAATGATCTCCTCGGCCGCGAAGCGCCTGGCGGTCTCCTTCAGCTGCTGCTGCTCGGGCGACAGATCGAAACGCATCATCCGGATGGAACCTCCGCCGGTTTCGGCTCGCCACGCCGGGCCGCCAGCACCTTGCTCACACGGCGGCCCTTCATCTCCAGCACGCGCAGCTCGTAGCCGTCGACCGCGGTGCGATCGCCCAGCCGCGGGATGCGTCCGAGCTGCTCGGTGACGAATCCCCCGAGGGTGCTCACCTCGTGGGTGCCCTCGACCTCGATGCCGAGCTTCTCCCACACGTCGTCGACGAGCGAGAGGCCGTCGAAGACGAGCCCGTCGGGAGTCTCGACGACCTTGGGCGACTCGCGGTCGAATTCGTCCTGGATCTCTCCCACGATCTCTTCGATCACGTCCTCGAGCGTGATCATGCCGGCCGTCCCGCCGTATTCGTCGACCACGATCGCCATGTGCGTGCGGTTCTGCTGGAACTCGCGCAGGAGCGCGTCGAGCGGGCGCGACTCCGGCACGAACAGGATCTCGCGCTTGATGTCGACGAGGTCCTCGGAGCTCTTCAGCTGGTCGCGGCGCAGGAAGAGATCCTTCACGTGGATCATGCCCGCGACGTGATCGATGTCGATCGTCGCGAGAGGAAAGCGCGTGTGCGTGGTCTGCGCGATGATCTTCACGTTGTCCTCGAGGGGACGCGCCAGCGAGAGGTAGACGACGTCGCCGCGCGGGATCATGGCGTGCCGGGCGGTGCGTTCGGTGTAGTCGATGATGTTCTCGAGCAGCTCGCGCTTCTCGCCCGACAGCGTCCCGACGCGGTGCGACTCGGCGAGCAGCATGCGCAGTTCCTCCTCGGAGTGCGCGTCGGTCGTGCTGCGGATGTCGACGTGCAGCCATCGCAGGATGCGGGAGGCCGTCTGGTCGAGGAACCATAGCGCCGGCTTCACGGCGACCTGGAAGCCGCGCATGGGAAGCGCCGTCCACAAGGCGACCTTCTCGGTCGCCCGGATCGCGTAGGCCTTCGGGACGAGCTCGCCGACGACGATGTGCAGGAAGGTGATGAAGAGGAAGGCGACAGCCGCAGCCGCGTTGTGTACCACCACGTCCGACGTGATCCCCAGGGTGACGAACGTCGGCGCCAGCAGGTGGGCGAAGGCCGGCTCGCCGACCCAGCCGAGGCCGAGGCTCGCGAGGGTGATGCCGAGCTGGGTCGCCGACAGGAAGTACTGCAGGCGGTCCTGGTGACCCCGGACGGCCTGGGCCCGCCAGTCCCCCTCCTGGGTGAGCTCCTCCATGCGGGTGTTGCGGACCCGGGCCATGGACAGCTCCGCCGCGGTGAAGAAGGCGTTCAGGAGGACCAGCCCAACGGCAACCGCAATCAGCAAAGGGTCAGGCAACATCCGTGGCCGGGAACCCCGTCCGGGGCGGCATGCTAGAGGATGGCCAGCGGCCGAAGCAAGGCCGGAGGGGCCCTGCATGACACTCGCGCCGCCGCCCGCTATGCTCGGAGCGGATGGGCGCGAGGCGCGCCCCGTGGAGGAGGAAGACATGCGGCGACGGATGGTGGTGTGGACGGTGGCGGTCGCGCTGGCGGCGCTTGCGGGCGTAGCGCGCGCGAGCCACGAGCAGGATCTCGGACGCTCCGAGCTCCAGGCTCAGGTAGAGGAGAACAGGGCGCTCGCCCGGTACATCAAGTACAACGGCATGCCGGACGTGGCGATCGTGCGTCCGATCTCGGACGAGCCACCGTGGGACGATCACGAGGTCACGCTCTACTACTTCGAGCAGCGCAAGGAGGTGAGCTTCGCGCGGGCGCGGATCCTGGGTAGCCCCCAGGTGCACCTGTTGCGCTATCAGCGCGTGCTGACCAACGCGGACATCAACGCGCTGCGCACGCATCAGATGATCGCCGGCGAGCAGGTCGCTTCCGCGACCACGACCACACCGACGGCCGTGGCCGAGACGACGTGCAGCGGCTCCGCGTCCCAGCGGGCCGAGTGCGCCGCAGCTCGGGCCGAGAACGCCGCCGATCGCATCGACGCCGCCGCCGTGAAGGCGGAGAGCGCCGCGGACCGCACCGAGGCCGTCGTCGCGAAGATGGCGGCCCGTACCACGCACAAGAAGACGAAGACCAACTAGCCGCGTAGTGCGCTGGGGGTGGGCGCCCGGGTGGCGCCCGCCCCCAGCAGCATCGACGTCCGTCCTAGCGGAGCTGCTCGGAGCTGTAGCCGAGGATGCGACGGGCGATGATGAGCTGGTTCACTTGCTGCGTGCCCTCGTAGATGTCGCTGATCTTGGCGTCGCGCATCCACTTCTCGAGGAGCTGCTGGCGGGAGTAGCCGAGGGGGCCCAGGAGCTCGACCGCCTTCTGGGTCACCCAGGTGACGACGAGGCCCGCTTTGGCCTTCGACATCGAGGCCTCGAGGTTGTTGCGAAGTCCGTTGTCGAGCATCCACGCCGCGCGCCAGACGAGGAGGCGCGCAGCCTGCACCTGCGCCTCCATCTCCATCACGTCGCGCTCGAGCGCCGTCAGCTTGTGCGGCGGCAGTCCGTAGCGCAGCTCGACGCCGTGCTCCGCCAGGGTCTGCTTCACGAGGTCGAGCGCGGCCCGCGCGACGCCGATGGCGCTCGCGGCGACGAGGGGACGGGTGGCGTCGAAGGTCGCCATGGCGCCCTTGAAGCCCTGGCTCGTCTTCGGCACCTCGGGGCTGCCCAGGATGTTGTCGAGCGGGATGCGGCAGTCCTCGAACACGATCGTCGCGGTGTCCGAGGCCCGGATGCCGAGCTTGTGCTCGACCTTGGTCACGTACATGCCCGGCGTGCCGGCATCGACGACGAAGGCCCGGATGCCCGCGCGGCCCGCCGACCTGTCGAGCGTGGCCCATACGACCACGAAGCCCTTCGACTTCTCGGCCGCCATGAGGCCGCTCGTACAGAAGATCTTCGTTCCGTTGAGCACCCAGTGGTCGCCGTCCTTCACCGCCGTCGTCTGGATGGCCGAGCTGTCCGATCCGCAGTGCGGCTCGGTGATCGCCATGGCGCCCCACTTGGGCTCGCCCTCCCGGAAGCGGGCGAGGAAGCGCTCCTTCTGCTCCGGCGTGCCCGCCGCGGCGACGGCGGCACCGCCCAGACCCGAGTTCGGGATCGAGAGGTAGAGGCCACAGTCGCCCCAGCACAGCTCCTCGACGGTCACGCACATGTTGAGGTTCTGCTCGGACGGCCCGCGACGCTCCTTCTTCTCGGTCTTTTCGCCGCCCTCGCCGGTCATGCTGGCGCCGCGCGAGACGTTCCACATCGTGTTGAGGAAGTCCCACGGCTTCTCGTGCTCCCGCTCGTCGTACTCGCGGGAGATCGGGCGCATCGCCTGCTCGGCGAGCATGTGGATCATGGTCTGCATGCCCTTGACGGTTTCGGACAGCTCGAAGTCGATCATGGTCCCAGCTCCTCTCGTCAGACGATGGCGACGCCATCGATCGTGCCGAAGCTGCGCGCGTCGCGCAGGAACAGCTCGACCAGATGGTCGCGGATGTATCCGTGGCCGCCCAGCACCTGGAGGGCGTTGTCGGCGATCTTCAGCACGGCGTCGGCGGCGTACTGCTTGGCCAGGTACGCTTCCCGTGTGGCGGGGAGGCTCTGGTCGAGCCGCCACGCCGCTTCCCAGGCGAGCAGGCGCATGGCGTCGATCTCGATCGCCATGTTCGAGAGCATGAACGCGATCGCCTGCTTGGTCGCGATCGGCACGCCGAACGCCGTGCGCTCCTTGGCATAGTCGCGCGCATAGTCGAACGCGGCCCGTCCGACGCCCACCGCCGCCGCGGCGCTGGCCACGTGCTGCGCGTCGACCAGCGCCTGTAGCTTCGCTCCGTCGCCGCCGAGCCGGCTGGCGGCGGGGACGCGCACCCCCGCAAGCGTCAGGCCGAAGGTGTCGAGGGCCTTGATCCCCATGTTCTTCTCGCGCTCGCCGACGGTGAGCCCGTTCGCTCCAGGTTCGACGACGAACGCGGCGAGGCCGTCCGGCGCGGTCGCGTAGACGAGGATCGCCTCGGCTTTGTCGGCGAGCGGGACGAAGCACTTCTCACCGGTGAGGACCCAGTCGGCGCCGCTGCGCTCGGCCCTGGTGGCGAGGGTGGTCGGGTCGAAGTCCCAGCGGGGCTCCGTGAAGGCGGCGGTCCCGACCGCGAAGCTCGTTCCGGCGAACTTCGGAAGCCACTTGGCGCGCTGCTCGTCGGTACCGGCCACCAGCAGCGGGATCGTGAACAGACGGGGTGTCACGAGGTGGAGCGCGACGCCGAGGCTCCCGTAGCCGAGCTCCTCCAGGATGAACGTACCCCCGATCGCCGAGCGGGGGCTGCCGTAGCCGCCCAGGCCCTCGGGGATCGCGTCCTGGACGAGCCCGAGCTCCCAGCCCTTGTCGACGACGGGCGCCGGGACGTGCTCCTTCTCGTCGGCCTCGCGCGCATTCGGCCGCACGACCTCGCGCGCAAAGGAGGCGAGCGTCTTGCGCAGGAGCTCCTGCTCCTCCGACGGCTGAAAGTTGATCATGCTTCGTAGCCTCCCGTCGTCGCGACCGCCCTGGATCGCGGCGTCAGCCAGTCGGCGAGCTGCACGACCAGCGTGTCCAGGACCCTGCGGAGATCGACCTCGGCGGGATCCTGGTAGTGTTGAATCTCGGCTCCCATGATCGCGCCGGCGACGAGCGCCGCCGTTTGCTCGGCGTCGAGCTCGGCTCGAACCGTCCCGGCCTCCTGACCGCGCCGCACGACCTCGGCGAGGAAGGCGCGCATGCGCCGCAGGATGCGCTGGAACTTGGCCGAGAGCTGCGGATTCGTGTCGAGCGCCTCGACCATGAGGGTGATGATGAAGCGCCGGTGGTTCGAAACCGTGGCGTGAAAGAAGCAGGCGTCGATGACCCGGCGGAGCGCGCCGATCGTGTCGATCGACGGCCCGACCTCGGCGAGCACGTGCTGCTCGAAGCCGCCGACGCGGTCGCTCACGGCCTCGAAGAGGAGCTCTTCCTTGTCCCGGAAGTGGTAGTAGAGCGCGCCTTTGGTCACGCCCGCGTGGCGGGCGATGCGGTCGATCGAGGTGCCCTGGTAGCCGAGGCGGGCGAAGCAATCGATGGCTGCCGCCATCAAGTGCTTGCGCGAGGGTTCGGCGCGCTCCGCTCGCCTGGGCCGGCCGACGGGCGACATACTAAACGTTCAGTATCTTCGGTGACGCGCCCTGTCAACGGGGAAATCAGGTCGCTGCACCACCCCGCAAGCCCCTACATGCAGGCGCCGCCGTCGACGCGGAGGATCTTGCCCGTGATCCATCCACCGTCATCGGAGGCGAGGAAGACGGCCGCCCGTCCGATGTCGACGGGCTCGCCGGCGCGGCCGAGCGGGATCGTCTGGACGAGCCCCTCGCCGAAGAATCCGATCAGCTTGTTTCCCATGTCGGAGCGCACGAGACCCGGCGCGATGCAGTTGACCCGTACGCCGGCGGAGGCGACCTCCTTGGCGAGGACGCGCGCGAGCGCGTTCACGGCCGCTTTGGACGAGTGATAGGGCGCGCCGCGAGCGGCTGCCATGTCGGCCCCGACCGAGGATATGAAGAGCACCACGCCCTTGCGCGCGACGACGTGAGGGATGACGGCCTTGGCCGTGTAGAACGCGCCGTCGAGATCCGTCGACGTCACGCGCTTCCACTCGCCCGGATCGAGGTCTGCGACGGTCTGAAACCTCGACGCCACACCGGAGTTCGCGACCGCGATGTCGAGCCCACCGAGAAAGCCGACCGCCTCCGCGACCATCGCCGACACCTGGTCCCACTGGCTGACGTCGCCGCGCACGGCGATCGCCCGGCGACCGAGCCCCTGGACGTCGCGCACGGTCGTCTCGGCGGCATCCTTGTCCCGACGGTAGTTGATCGCGACGTCGGCGCCTTCGCGGGCGAACTCGAGCACGATGCCGCGCCCGATGCCGCGGCCGCCGCCGGTCACCAGCGCGGTCTTGCCATCGAGCCTGCCCATGCGACGCCCGCGGTTCGCCGTCGAACCGCTACGCCTCCACCTGCGCCGAGTCGGCGAGCACGGTCATCACGTTGTCGCGCACCTCGGCAAAGCCGCCGCCGATCGTGAGCCGGGTCGTGGTCGCGCCGTCCTTGTACGAGAGCGTTCCGGGCTCGAGCGCGGTCACGAGCGCCGCGTGATCGGGCAGGACGCCGATCTCGCCGAACGCTCCGGGAGCCGTCACCTCGGAGACGTCGGCGTCCACGAGCTGGCGCTCGGGGCTGTAGACGCGCAGGCGCAGTCGGGTCGCCATCTCAGGCTGCCAGCTTGCGCGCCTTTTCGACGGCTTCGTCGATCGTGCCGACCATGTAGAACGCCTGCTCCGGCAGGTCGTCGTGCTTCCCTTCGACGATCTCGCGGAAGCCGCGGATGGTTTCGGAGAGCGGCACGTAGCGTCCCGCGAAGCCCGTGAACTGTTCGGCGACGTGGAACGGCTGCGAGAGGAAGCGCTCGATCTTCCGCGCGCGGGCGACCGACAGCTTGTCCTCTTCGGAGAGCTCGTCCATGCCGAGGATCGCGATGATGTCCTGCAGCTCCTTGTAGCGCTGCAGGATCGCCTGCACCTGGCGGGCGACGCGGTAGTGCTCCTCGCCGACGATGGCGGGGTCGAGCACGCGCGACGTCGATTCCAGCGGGTCGACGGCGGGGTAGATGCCGCGCTCGGCGATCTGACGCGACAGGTTCGTGGTGGCGTCCAGGTGCGCGAACGTCGTTGCCGGCGCGGGGTCGGTGTAGTCGTCGGCCGGTACGTAGATGGCCTGGATCGACGTGATCGAGCCCTTCTTCGTCGTGGTGATGCGTTCCTCGAGCTCGCCGAGGTCGGTGGCCAGCGTCGGCTGGTAGCCGACGGCCGACGGCATGCGGCCGAGGAGGGCGGACACTTCGGAGTTCGCCTGCACGAAGCGGAAGATGTTGTCGATGAAGAGCAGGACGTCCTTGCCCTCGTCGTCGCGGAAGTACTCGGCGACCGTGAGACCGGTGAGGCCGACGCGTGCACGGGCCCCGGGTGGCTCGTTCATCTGGCCGAAGACGAGCGCGGCCTTCGAGATGACGGGGTTGCCGTCCTGGAGCTTCGACTCCTGCATCTCGAGGTAGAGGTCGTTGCCCTCGCGCGTGCGCTCGCCGACGCCGGCGAACACCGACACGCCGCCGTGCTGCTTCGCCACGTTGTTGATGAGCTCGAGGATGATGACGGTCTTGCCGACGCCGGCGCCGCCGAACAGGCCGATCTTGCCGCCGCGCTGGTAGGGAGCCAGCAGATCGACGACCTTCATGCCGGTCTCGAACATCTGGACCTGCGTTTCCTGGTCCGTGAACGCCGGCGCCTCGCGGTGGATCGGGTAGCTCTTGGTGGCCTTGATCGGGCCGCGCTCGTCGACCGGCTTCCCGACGACGTTCATGATCCGCCCCAGCACCGCCTCGCCGACCGGGACCTTGATGCCGTCGCCGGTGTCCTTCACGTCCATGCCACGCACGAGCCCCTCGCTCGAGTCCATGGCGATGGTGCGAACGGTGTTCTCGCCGAGGTGCTGGGCCACCTCGAGGACGAGGTTGTCGGCCTCGTCGCTGATCGCCGGGTTCGACACGGTGAGGGCGTTGAAGATGGGCGGCAGGTTGCCGTCCGTGAATTGGACGTCCACGGCGGGGCCGATGACCTGGGTGATCCGTCCGATGTTCGCCATGCGTGTGCTCAACCTTTCAGGGCTTCAGCGCCCGAGACGATCTCCATCAGCTCTGTGGTGATCGCCGCCTGGCGGGCGCGGTTCATCGACAACGTGAGGCGTCCGATCATGTCGGAGGCGTTGTTGGTCGCGTTTTCCATGGCCGTCATGCGGGCGCCGTGCTCGCTCGCGATCGACTCGAGCAGCGCCTGCATGAGCAGGGTATCGATGTAGCGGGGCAGGAGGAGCGCCAGCAGCTCGGGCCGCGCCGGCTCGAAGATGTATTCGACCGGCTGCTCGCCCTGCGCCCGCTCCGGGCGCGTGACGGGCAGCAGCGGCGTGACGGTCGGAACCTGGGACATGGCGGACCGGAACGCGTTGTAGAGCAGGTACACGGCGTCGGTCTCGCCAGACGCGAACCGCTTCGTCACGCCCTCGGCGACGGCCCGCGCCGAGTCGATCGCGGGCCGGGCCAGGACGTCGGTCTGCTGACCGACGAGCGTGAAGTTGCGTCGCCGGAAGAACTCGAGCGCCTTGCGCCCGACCGCGGTGACGACGAGCCGCTTGTCGGTGTGCTCGCGTGCGAAGGCCTCCACCCTGCGGAGCAGGTTCGAATTGTAACCCCCGCACAGGCCACGATCGCTCGTCACGACCACGACCTCGATGCGTTGCTCGTCCCGCCGTGCGAGCAGGGGATGCTCGCTGCCCTCGAGGTCCGCGACCACGGCGCCGAACATCTCGGCGACCTTCGCGGAGTAGGGGCGGGCGCGCTCGGCGGCCTCCTGCGCGCGACGCAGCTTCGCCGCGGCCACCATCTTCATGGCCTTGGTGATCTGCTGGGTCGAGCGAACCGTCGTGATTCGCTTGCGGAGGGCCTTGAGACTCGGCATCGCGGCTAGGCGGCGAAGACTTTCGCGAAGTCCTGCAGCGCAGCGTCGAGCTTGGCCTTCACGTCGTCCGTGATCTCCTTCTTCTCCTTGACGGCGGGAAGGGTCTGCGGGTGCTTGGCTTCGAGGAAGTTGTAGAGCTCACGCTCGTAGCGCTGGAGCGCCGCGACGGGCAGGGTGTCCAGGTACCCGTTCGTCGCGGCGTAGATGATGGCGACCTGCTTCTCGACGGCGAGGGGAACGTATTGTCCCTGCTTCATCACCTCGACCAGGCGCACGCCGCGATCGAGCTGCCGCTTGGTGGCGGCGTCGAGGTCCGAGCCGAACTGTGCGAACGCCGCCATCTCGCGGTACTGCGCCAGCTCGAGGCGCAGGGGTCCCGCGACCTTCTTCATGGCCTTGATCTGGGCGTTGCCGCCGACGCGAGACACGGAGATGCCGACGTTCACCGCGGGTCGAACGCCGGCGTAGAAGAGATCGCTCTCGAGGAAGATCTGGCCGTCCGTGATCGAGATCACGTTGGTCGGGATGTACGCGGACACGTCGCCTGCCTGCGTTTCGATGATCGGCAACGCGGTCAGCGAGCCACCGCCCTGCTCGGGGCTCATCTTCGCGGCGCGCTCGAGGAGGCGCGAATGCAAGTAGAAGACGTCGCCCGGGTACGCTTCGCGGCCCGGCGGACGCCGCAGGAGCAGCGAGAGCTGGCGATACGCGGTCGCCTGCTTGGAAAGATCGTCGTAGATCACGAGGGCGTGCCGTCCGCTGTCGCGGAAATACTCGCCCATCGTGCAGCCGCTGTAGGGCGCGATGAACTGCATCGGCGCCGGGTCCGACGCCGACGCAACGACGACTGTCGTGTAGTCCATGGCACCGAACTTGGAGAGCCGGTCGACGACCTGCGCGACCGTCGAGCGCTTTTGGCCGATCGCGACGTAGAAGCACTGCACGTCGCCGCCGCGCTGGTTGATGATCGTGTCGATGGCGACCGCGGTCTTGCCGGTCTGGCGATCGCCGATGATCAGCTCGCGCTGGCCGCGTCCGATCGGGATCATGGCATCGATGGGCTTGAGCCCAGTCTGCAGCGGCATCTTCACGGGCTCGCGTGCGATGATGCCGGGCGCCTTCAGCTCGATGCGCCGGGAGTGCGGCGTCTTGATCGCGCCCTTGCCGTCGACCGGCTGCCCGAGCGCGTTCACGACGCGTCCGAGCAGCGCCTCGCCGACCGGCACCTCTGCGATGCGCCCCGTCCGACGAACCTCGTCGCCTTCCTTGATGAGGTCGGCCTCGCCCATGAGCGCCACGCCGACGTTGTCCTCTTCGAGGTTCAGCACGAGGCCGAAGACGTTGTGCGGAAACTCGACGAGCTCCCCGGCCGCGACCTTGTCGAGCCCGTAGACGCGCGCGATGCCGTCGCCGCACGAGAGGACCAGCCCGGTCTCCCGTACTTCGACCTGCTTCTGATAGTCCTTGATCTGCTGGCGGATGATGTCGCTGATTTCCGCAGCGTTGATCTGCATCAAACCATTCCCCCCGGTCGTTTACGCCCCCTCGCCGGCCATGCTGCCGGCCAGGCGGGCGAGCTGAGTCTTGACGCTGCCGTCGTACACGGTGCCGCTGGCATCGAGCACGACGCCACCGATGAGCGCGGGATCGATCTCGGTGGACACGACGATCTGGCTCTTCCCGGTGAGTCGCCGTGCGAGTTGCTCGAGCTCGGCGATCTGGACGTCGGTGAGCTTCGTCACGCTGCGGATCTTCACCCGCGCGCGGCCGAGCTCGCGATCGACGAGCGCATCGTACGCGCGCGCGACGTCATCCAGCACCGCGAGGCGATCCCGATCGCCCAGCAGGCGAATCAGGTTCCCCACGATCGTCGAGACGCCGAGCTTGGTGACCGTCGCGTCCACGACCGCGCGGCGCCTGACCGCGGCGACTCCGGGATTGATCACGACGTTGCGGAGCTCGGGCGTCGCGAACGTTGCCGCGGCCCGTGCCAGCTCTTCGCCCGCCGTGACGAGCGTACCCCCATCGCGCGCGAGGCCGATCAATGCCTGCGCGTAGCGTCGACCGAGGCCGCCGGTCACGACGCCGACCTCGCGGCGTCGACGAACTCGCGCACGAACCGCTCCTGGTCCTGGGGGGCGAGCGCGCCCTGCACGAGCCGACCCGCCTCCCGAACGACGTCGCCGACCAGCTCCTGACGGAGCGCGCGCCGCGCCGTAGCCAGCTCCTGCGCGGCGAGCAGCTTGGCATCGTTCCGGATGCGCTCGGCCGTCTCCTTGCCCTGCGCGATCATCTGATCGCGCTCGCGCCCCGCCGTCGCGAGGAGATCGGCCTTCAGCCGGTCGCGCGTGGCGGGAAGATCGGCGAGGTCCTTCGCGAGCCGTGCGCGCAGCGCCTCGGCCTCTTTGCGCGCCTGCTCGCCGGCGGCGAGCTCGTCGCGGAGACGCTCCGTGCGCGCGCGGAAGAATTCGCGAATCGGCCCGCGCAGCTGCCAGACGAGCAGCCCCACGAACAGCAGGAAGTTGACCAGCGGCCAACCCAGCTCCGTGATGGACGGCTCGTGGCCCCCGTGCTCCATGTCAGATCGCGCGTCCCAAGACGGTCTTCGCGACTTCCCTGGCCATGGCCTGGACGTCGGCGCGCAGCTGCTGCCGGGCGGACGCGACCTCCCGTTCGATCTGGCTGCGCACTTCGCCCATCGTCCGATGCGCCTGCTCGGTCGCTTCGGTGATCAGCGTTCGTTGCTGCACTTCGGCTTCACGCAGGAGCTCCTGGACGTCGCGCTGTGCTTCGCTCTTGGCCTGGTCGAGCGCCGCGGCGTGCTCGCGTCGAAGACGCGCCGCTTCGTCCTGGGCGGCCTTCGCCTCGGCGATGGCTCCGTGGGAACGCTTCTCGCGCGCCGCGATGACCTTCAGTGCCGGCTCGAACCAGAAGCGCTTCAGCACCATCCAAAGCCCCACGAAGAGCGCAATCTGGACGAGCAGGACCTTGAAGAACTCTTCGGGGATTTCCATGGATTCCGGTCGGGGAGGAGCGCGGGTCGCGTGGAAGCCGACGCTCTCCTACTTCCCGAGCTCCCCGGCGGCGCGGGGTGGTGCCGTGAGGCCCGCCTCCCGGTCGTCCTTCGGGAAGACGATGGCCATTCTGCGATCCTTGTCGGTCGCGCGCGCATCGCTCCCCATGCTGCACTGCCCCTCGAAGACGACCCCCTCGAAGATGACGAGGCTCGGAGTGGAGATGTTACCCACCAGGCGTCCCGGAGCGCGGATCTCGAGGCGCTTGCGCGCGTTGACGTCACCGGTGACGCGGCCATGGACGATCACGGAGTTGCCCGTGATCTGCGCATTCACGACCGCGCTCTCGCCGATGGTGAGCGTGTCCTGTGCACTGATCTCGCCTTCGACGGCGCCTTCGATGCGCGCGGGCCCTTCGAAGAAGATCTTGCCGACAATCCGTGTTCCTTTGCCGAGAAATGCATTCGATCCGGTGCTTTCGTCACCAGTCGTTCTCGCCCTGTCGCGCTCCTGCATCTCCCCCTCCGCGGGCGATGTTCCACCGGATGGTGCAGGGCCCTCGAACGACCCGAGGCGCGTTCGCTCCCCCCGCTCACGATCCTTGCCGAAAATTGCCATCGACGTACTCCGAGGGCGTCGCCGAGTTCGCCCCGACGGCCGCGGTGGTCACCTGAAGGACAGCCGGGCGGTTCTAGCACCGGCTCGGAGATGGAGTCAAAACGCTCGCGCGCGTTCCGCACCCCGAAGCCGGTCGACCAGCCGCGTGAGCTCCGCCTCGGAGTAGAACTCGATCTCGATCGTGCCGCCGCGCGCCCGAGGGTGCAGGCGCACGCGCGTTCCGAGGGCCCTGGTCAGCTCCTCGGCGAGCGATCGCCAATGCGGGTCCTCCGCGCGCCGGCGGGTCGGCGCTCCGGGGCGGGTCTCCCTCGTGCGTCGGGCCTGGGCTCGGCGCTCGGCTTCCCCCTTGGTCGCCTTGTCGGCGACGAGCTCGCGGGCAAACTCGATCCGGTCCCGCTGGCCGTCGATCGACAGCACGGCTCGGGCATGGCCCGCGCTGAGCTCCCCGCCCTCGAGCTGCGCCTTGACGGCGTCCGGGAGCGAGAGGAGCCGAATCGCGTTCGCCACGGCCGGGCGGCTCTTGCCTACGGCCTGCGCCACCTCGTCCTGCGTGAGCGCATAGACCTCGATCAGGTGGCGGTAGGCTTCGGCCTCTTCGAGCGGGGTCAGGTCCTCGCGCTGGAGGTTTTCGATGAGGGCGATCTCGAGACGCTCCTGTGGGCCGGCCTCGCGCACGACCACCGGCACGACGTCGAGTCCCGCCCGCTGGGCGGCCCGCAGGCGGCGCTCGCCGGCGATCAGCTCGTATCCGCCGTCCACTCGGCGCACGACCAGGGGCTGGAGGAGCCCCCGACGGCGGATGGACTGGGCGAGGCTCTCCAGGGCGGCCTCCTCGAAATGGCGCCGCGGCTGGTCGGGATTGGGGCGGATCTCGGCCAGCGGGATCCGGTCCCGCGTCTGTGGCTGTGCGGGTTCGGTGGGGGCTCCCGGCAGCAACGCCTCGAGGCCGCGACCCAACGCTTTGCGCATTCTCGCCTCCATGCTATCTATCATTCAAGCCTCTGCAGCGACCGGCTCACGGATCGCTCGCGGCGTCGCGATCTCGCGCGCGAGCGCCCGATAGGCGACCGCTCCGCGCGACCGCGGATCGTACTGCAGCACCGACAGGCCGTGGCTGGGGCACTCCGAAAGCCGGACGTTGCGTGGGATGACGGTCCGGAAGACCTGATCGCCGAAGTGTGTCCGTACTTCCGTCTGCACCTGCTGCGCGAGGCTGTTCCGCCCGTCGAACATGGTCAGTACGAGGCCGTCGAGCGCGAGCGTCGGATTCAGCGCGTCGCGCACGCGACCGATCGTGTCGAGCAGCGCCGTGAGACCTTCGAGCGCGTAATATTCCGCCTGGAGCGGCACGAGGACGCCATCGGCGGCGCACAGGGCGTTCACCGTCAGCAGACTCAGCGAGGGCGGCGAATCGATGATCGTGAAATCGTACGGCTGCGCGATCGGCATCAGGCGATCGCGTAGCCGAAATTCGCGGCGCGCGAGCCCGACGAGCTCGATCTCCGCACCGACGAGATCGCGCGTCGCTGGGATGAGATCGAGTTGCTCGATGCTCGTGCCACATACGACGCCGGCGGGAATGTGGTCGCCGATCAGCAGATCGTACGTCGTCGCCTGCCCCTCGCCCGGACGAACGCCGAGTCCGGTGGTTGCGCTCGCCTGGGGATCGCAATCGACGAGCAGCGTTCTGAGTCCGTCGAGCGCGAGCGCGGCGGCGATGTTGACCGCGGTCGTCGTCTTGCCGACTCCGCCCTTCTGGTTCGCGACCGCGATGATGCGCCCCATCCCCAGCCTTCCCGCCAGCGCCCTGTTAGCACAGCGCGGCGGCACCGTGAACCGGGCTAGGAGACGCGGCAGACGACGAGCCGTCGGGGATCGCCGTCGGGAAGACGGTAGTCTCGCAGCTCGACGAGCTCCAGGCGGAGCGGTGCAACCATCGCTCGGATCGTTTCCGGGGAAACGGCCGGCGCTTGCATCGACACCGCGAGGCCGCCCGGGGCAAGTAGCGGCTTCGCGAGTCGGAAGAACGTATCGGGACGAATCGCTCTCGACGTCACGAGCGTCTGGCGGCCGGCCAGTCGCCCGTCCCTGGCCGCATCCTCTGCCCGAAGGAGGATCGTGCGTGCTCCCTGGAGATCGGCGACCCGGATGACTTCGTTCAAGAAGCTCACGGGGCGCTGCCGGGAATCGAGGAGCGTCACGGTCTGATCGGGACTCACACAGGAGAGGACCACGCCAGGGAAGCCTGCCCCCGTTCCGAGATCGAGCACCTCGCCAGCCCCCGGCAGCAAGGGAACGCAGGCCAACGCGTCGGCGACGTGGTGCTGGATCAACTGTTCGCGGCTCTGTGTGCCGGTCAGACGGAGCCGGCGGTTCCAGAGTTCCAGCGTGTCGAGGAAGCGATCGATCCTGCGGATGGCATCGGGGGTGAGCGAGAATCCCAGCCGCAGGCTGAAAAGTTCGAGAATCGAAGCGCTGGTGGCGCTAGGCACCAGATCGCGCTCGACCTGCCGACCGGGACGGGATGATCACGACACGGCGGTACGAGCCCTCGCCCTCGCTGCGCGTCGTCACTCCTTCGTCCTCGCTGAGGGCCAGATGGACTATGCGGCGGTCCCTGGGGCTCATCGGGCTCAAGCTCTCGGGTCGCCCCGTCTTCTTCGCCTGGGCCGCGAGCCGCCGAGCCGTCAGCTCGAGCGACTCACGTCGTCGCTCGCGATAGCCTTCGACGTCGACCGAGATGCGGATCGATGTTCGTCCGCGTTGCGCGACGATACGGTTCAGGAGGTACTCGATCGCGTCGAGGGTCTGGCCGTGACGGCCGATGACGATGCCGGTGTCCTGGCCGATGAGCTCGAGCGTGAGGCCGTCCTCGGTCGGACCCCGCACCTCGACGGGGACGTCGACGCCCAGCGCACTCAGGATCCTTTCGAGCACGGCCCGCACCGGGTCGACGACGTCCGCAGGCGCACCGTTCAGCTCTCCCGGGGTTCCCCGGGAAACCAGATCCTCGGCCCCGACGGCCTCGCCCATCGCTCGCGGCACGCGGATGGTCGCTCGGACACGAGCGCGTTTTCCGCCCAGGCCCAGCAAACCTCGCGTCGTGTACTCGAGGATCTCGAGCTCGACTTTGTCGCGCGTCACCTGGAGGGCTTCCAGGGCCCGCTCGATTGCCTCATCGATCGTTCCGGCCTCCGTCTCGATCGATCGCATTCGTACATTCTCCCGCTAGGTCGGTGACTTGAGCATCACATACTGCTGCGCGATACCGAGAATGTTGCTGACCAGCCAATAGAGAACAAGCCCCGCCGGAAAGTTGATGAACATGAACGTGAACACGAGGGGCATGATCATCATCATCTGACGCTGTGTCGGGTCGCCCTGCTGCGGCGTGAGCCACTGCTGCAGGATCATCGTTCCGCCCATGAGGATCGTCAGGACGGGAATTCCGATGCCTCCGATCATGAGCCGCTCGGGCGCCGACAAATCTGTGATCCAGAGCGCGAATGGCGCATGGCGCAGCTCGATCGCGTGCAGCAGCGCATTGTAGAGGCCGACGAAGATCGGGATCTGCAGCACCATCGGCGCACAACCGGAAAACGGGTTCACGTTGTGGCGCTTGTACAGCTCCATCATCTCCTTCTGCAGCCGGGACTGATCGTCCTTGTATTGCTCCTGGAGCCGCTTCAGCTGGGGCTGCAGCTTCTGCATCTCCTTCATGCTGCGGAACGACTTCTGGGTGAGCGGGATCGTCGCCGCCCGGACGAGAATCGTGAGGAGTATGATGTCGACGCCGTAGTTTCCGCTCACACGATGCAGCAGCCGAAGCGCGTGCAGCATCGGAACGGCGATGAACCAGAACCAGCCGAAGTCGAGCGTGCGACCGAGGTCGTAGCCCGCCGCGGCCAGCAGCTCGCGTGTCTTCGGACCGACGAAGAGCTTGAACGTCGCAGCCCCGTCGACGAGCTTCTCGTCCATCATGACGATCGGCGTCGAACCAGCGAGTTCGACGACGGCCGTCCCGCCGCCGGTCTCGGGCGCCACTACGGCGCTCAGGAAGTACGGCAAGCTGAATCCGACCCACTGCGCGCCCGCTTTGGACTCGGGTTTGGGCGGCTCGGAGCTGCTCTTCGTGTCGATCCCGGTGAAATCCTTCTCGCTGAGCTTCCCCTCCGAGAAGATCACGCCCAGCTCTCGCGCCGAGCTTCCACTGCCGTGCGTTCCGTCGCGCGCGAGGCGCGGCATCACCAGACCGGCCGACGTCGGAGGGTCGGCGCCTGCCACACGCACGCCGACGTCGAACACGTAGGAGTTGCCGCTGAAGCGGAGGCGCTTCTCGACCTCCGTCCCCGATGCGGTCTTTCCCTTGAGAACGACCTCGCCTTGCGCGTCCGCCGACAACGCCAGCGCGCGGGTGCTCGGCGCGTAGGTGACCCCGGCGTCGCTCGAGCCGTCGCCGAGCTGGACGGTCAACGGGAGCAACGACCCGGGCTCGACGAGATCGAGCGGTGGGCTGTCGGCCGCGACCCCGCGCCGAAAGCCCTTCAGGTCGAAGCTCGTCAGACGTCCGCCGACCGGCGTGACGGTCGCGCGGAACACGTCGTTTTCGACGACGATCGGCGATTCCTGGCCAGGATCGAAAGAAAGATATCCTCCGGATTTCGGCGGCGGGGCCGGTGCGGCCGCCTCGGGCGTCGGGGTCGGCGTGCCCTGGGCCTCCTGGGTCGGGGCGGGCGGAGTCGCTTCCTCGCCCCGGTGTTGCCGCGGCCGGACGACGAACTCGTTGTAGAGCAGCACGACGGCCAGCGAGAGGGCCACGGCGAGCATCACGCGGCGCTGGTCCATCGTCAGCCTTTGCGGGCGGGTACGGGGTCGTACCCTCCGGGATGCCAGGGGTGGCAGCGTGCGATCCGGCGCGCGGCGAGCACGGCGCCCCGAGCGGCGCCGTGGGTGCGCACGGCGTCCGAGGCATAGACCGAGCAGCTGGGCGCGAACCGACAGGACGGTAGCAACGCCGGACGAACGAGGAGCTGATAGCCCCGGATCGCGGCCAGCACGGCCGTCGCGACCGATCCCGGCCGGGGCTCGTCAGCGTTCGCCGAAGCCGAGGGCTCGTGAGAGTTGTGCGGCGGCGTCTGCATATGTGGCGTGAGCGGCCCCGGGCTTGGCGATGACCACGATGTCGCGCGGGGGCTCGGCCACGCTCCCTGCCTGCCGAACGACCTCGCGAACCAGGCGTTTGACGCGATTTCTGGCGACCGCATTCCCCACCCGGGTGCTGACCGTGATGCCGACACGGGTCGAACACGACGCGGGCGGAGCCGTGAGGACGACGAAATGCTCGGTGTGCTGCCGTCGTCCCTCGGCCTGCACCCGGAGAAATTCGTTACGCCGGCGGAGCCGAGCACGCTTCGGGAACGAACCCGACGGCTGCGTGGTCACCCTGGCTGCTTCGGCGGGACCGACACGGAAAGGCGCTTCCGCCCCTTCGCCCGCCGCCGCTTCAGCACGTTTCGTCCCCCGGGGGTCGCCATCCGGGCACGAAATCCGTGCGTCCGCTTTCGTCGCCGATTGCTCGGCTGATAGGTTCTCTTCATCGCTCAGCGCGCTCCGGCGCAACCGGAACGCAAACCACGGCCTCCCTGAAAAGTCAATGTAAGCGGCGGTGGTCCGATGGTTTTCGTACGGAACCTACGCCGGACTACACGGGGTTCGACGACCGGTTCGACGTCGAACGTCTACGACTCGGTGGAGTCGTCGGCCGCTGGCTCCGCCGCTGGGGCCTCGCCGTTGTCGGGCTCGTCCTCGCGCTCGGCCAGGCGCGCGACGGCGGCGACGCGCTCGCCCTCCTCGAGGTCGATGAGTCGAACGCCCTGCGTGTTGCGGCCGATCACCCGGATCTCGTTGACGCGCAGGCGCACCACCTTGCCGCCGCTCGACACCAGCATGATCTGGTCGTCGTCGGTGACCATGCGAACGCCGACGACCCGGCCGGTCTTGTCGGTCGTCTTCATGGTGATGATGCCCTTGCCGCCACGGTGGGTACGACGGTACTCGTCCATCTCGGTCCGCTTGCCGTAGCCCTTCTCGGCGACGGCCAGGAGCGACGCGCCGGTCTCCACGAGATCGATCGAGACGACCTGATCGCCCTCGTCCAGGGTCATGCCGCGCACGCCGTACGTCGAGCGACCCATCGGCCGGACCTCGGCCTCCTCGAAGCGGATTGCCTGGCCCTCGGCGGTCGAGAGGATCACCTCGCTGCGCCCGTCGGTCAGCCGGACGCCGACGACCTCGTCACCCTCCTCGAGGGCGATTGCGATCAGGCCGCTCGGTCGTGGTGACGAGTACTGCATGAGGTCGGTTTTCTTGACGAGGCCCCGCCGGGTCGCGAAGACGAGGTAGCAGTCCTCCTTGAACTCCCGTACCGGGAGGAACGCGGAGAGCTTCTCCTCGGCCTTCAGCTGCAGGAGGTTCGTCACAGCGCGGCCGCGCGCGGCACGGCCCGCCTGCGGGATCTCGTGCACCTTCAGCCAGTAGACCTTCCCGGTGGTTGTGAAGAAGAGCAAGTAGGAGTGCGTCGAGGCGACGAAGAGATGCTCGACGAAGTCCTCGTCCCGCGTGGTCGCGCCGATCTTCCCACGACCGCCGCGGCGCTGCGCGCGGTAGAGGCCGACGGGATTCCGCTTCACGTATCCCTCGTGGGAGATCGTGACGACCATGTCCTCTTCGACGATCAGATCCTCGGCCGAGAGCTCGGCGGCCTCGTCGATGATCTGCGTGCGGCGCGGATCGCCGTACTTCGTCTTGATGTCCGCGAGCTCGGCGGCGATGATTTTCAAGACTTCCCGCTCGTCCGCGAGAATCTGGCGGTAGCGCGCAATCAGCCGCTCGGTCTCCTGGTACTCCTCGATGATCTTCTCGCGCTCGAGGCCAGTGAGGCGCTGCAGGCGCATGTCGAGGACCGCTTGGGCCTGGATCTGTGAGAGGCCGAGGGCCGCCATGAGGCCCTCGCGCGCCGTCGCCGGGTCGGCGGCACCGCGAACGATGGCGATGGCGCGATCGAGGTTCTCGACTGCGATCTTGAGGCCCGCCAGCACGTGCAGGCGCTCCTCGGCCTTGCGAAGATCGTACGTCGTCCGGCGGACGACGACCTCGCGCCGGTGCTTCAGGAAGACCTGGAGCGCGTCCTTCAGCGACAGGAGCTGCGGCCGCCCGTCGACGATCGCGAGCATGTTGATGCCGAACGACTCCTGCAGCGGCGTGTGCTTGTAGAGCTGGTTCAGCAGCACGTCGGCGACCGCGTCGCGCTTGAGGTCGATGACGATCCGCATGCCCTCGCGATCGGACTCGTCGCGCAGGTCGGCGATGCCGTCGAGCCGGCGCTCGTTCACGAGCTCGGCGATGCGCTCGATGAGCCGAGCCTTGTTCACCTGGTACGGGATCTCGTGGACAATGATGGACGACTTGCCGCTCTTGTCGTCGGTCTCGATCGTCGCCCGCGCCCGCATGGTGAGGATGCCGCGGCCCTCGGTGTACGCCTCCCGGATCGGACCCTGCCCGCAGATGAACCCGGCGGTCGGGAAGTCCGGGCCGGGGATGTAGCGCATGAGCTCCTCGACGGTGAGCTCGGGCGTCTCGATGAGCGCGATCAGCGCATCGCACACCTCGCGCAGATTGTGCGGCGGGATGTTCGTCGCCATGCCGACGGCGATGCCGGCGGCGCCGTTCACGAGAAGGTTCGGCACCTTCGTTGGCAGGACGGTCGGCTCGGTCGTCGAGTCGTCGAAGTTCGGCGCGAAGTCGACGGTCTCCTTGTCGATGTCGGCGAGGAGCTCCTCGGCCAGCGCCGTCAGCCGGCATTCCGTGTAACGATAGGCGGCCGGCGGGTCACCGTCGATCGATCCGAAGTTCCCCTGGCCGTCGACCAGCGGGTAGCGCACGTTCCAGTCCTGCGCGAGGCGAACCAGGGCGTCGTACACCGCCGAGTCGCCGTGCGGGTGGTAGCGCTTCAGCACCTCGCCCACGACGCCCGCGCACTTCGAGTAGCGCCGGTTGTGGAGGAGCCCCTCGTTGAACATCGCGTAGAGGATCCGATGGTGAACCGGCTTCAAGCCGTCGCGCGCGTCCGGCAGGGCGCGACCGATGATGACCGACATCGCGTAGTCCATGTAGGACTCGCGCATCTGGTCCTCGATGTTGACGGGGAGGCGGCGGGGATCCTGCTCCATGCTCAGATGTCGAGGTTACGCACGTTGAGCGCGTTCTCTTCGATGAACTTGCGCCGCGGCTCCACCTCGTCGCCCATGAGGGTCGAGAAGATGATGTCCGCCTCGACGGCGTCCTCGATCTTCACCTGCAGCAGCGTACGCGCCTCCGGATCCATGGTGGTTTCCCAGAGCTGCGTCGGGTTCATCTCGCCGAGACCCTTGTAGCGCTGGATCTCGATGCCCTTGCGCGCGGCCGCCATGACCCGCGCCACGGCCTCGTGCAGGTTGGGCAATCGCTCCCCGTCCTCGCCTTCACCGAGCACGAAGGGGGGATCACCCGCCTGCGCGATCTCGCGCACGAGCCGGCGGAGCTCGTCGAACTCGGCGCTGAGGCAGAGGTCGCGGTCGATCACGTTGCGATGCTGCGATCCGTTGGCTCGCGTCGAAGCGACGAGCCGAATGCACGCGTGCTCGCGGTCCTGCTCGAAGTCGAAACTGACCGGCAGCACGTCGGGCGCGGCCGTCTGGAGGTATTTCTCCGCGTCGGTCACGACCGTGCGCAGCTTGGCCTCGTCCTCCAGCGCGTCGGCCGACATGCCCTCCTGGCGGGCGAGCGCTTCCAGCACGTGGCGATTCCGTCCCTTGCGCTCGAGAAGGTCCAGGACCTTGTCGATGCGCATGACCCTCTTGACGAGCTGCTTGAGCGGCGTACCCGTGAGCGCGGGGCCGTTCTGGCCGCGGAGGGTCACGTCGCCGGCGGCGAGATCGATGAGGTAGTCCTCGAGCGCCGGCTCGTCCTTCAGGTACTGCTGCGCCTTCGCGCGCTTCACGCGGTAGAGCGGCGGCTGGGCGATGAAGAGGTGCCCGGCCTCGATGACCTCCTGGAAGTGCCGGTAGAAGAACGTGAGCAGCAGCGTGCGGATGTGTGCGCCGTCGACGTCGGCGTCGCACATGAGAATGATCGTGTGGTAGCGCAGCCGCGCGAGATCTTTGTCGTCGCTTCCGATGCCCGCGCCGAGCGCGGTGATGAGGAGCTTGATCTCCTGTGACGAGAGCATCTTGTCGAAGCGGGCCTTCTCGACGTTGAGGATCTTGCCCCGCAGCGGCAGGATGGCCTGGTTCTTCCGGTCGCGACCTTGCTTGGCCGAGCCGCCGGCCGAATCACCCTCGACGATGAACAGCTCGGAGGCCGCCGGATCTCGCTCCTGGCAGTCGGCGAGCTTCCCCGGCAGCGATCCACTGTCGAGGGCACCCTTGCGACGCGCGAGGTCCTTCGCCTTCCGCGTCGCCTCACGGACGCGCGCCGCCTCGATGCCCTTCAGCGCGATGCGCTTCGCCTCGCTCGGATGCTCCTCCAAGTAGATGCCGAGCTTGTCGTTGACCAGGGCTTCGACGATGCCCTTCACTTCGCTGTTGCCGAGCTTCGTCTTGGTCTGGCCCTCGAACTGCGGCTCGGGAACCTTGACGCTGATGACGGCGCACATGCCCTCGCGAATGTCCTCGCCCTGGAGCGCGTCCTCCTTGTCCTTCAGGAGGTTGCCGGCGACGGCGTACGAGTTGACGGTGCGCGTGAGCGCGGCCCGGAAACCGATGACGTGGGTGCCGCCTTCGATCGTGTTGATGTTGTTTGCGAAGGCGTAGACGGCCTCGTTGTAGCCCGAGTTCCACTGCATCGCGATCTCGACCTCGACGCCGTCGCGTGTCCCCTGCACGTAGATCACGTCCTCGTGAATCGGTGTCTTGGCGCGATTCAAATGCTCGACGAAGCTCTTGATGCCGCCCTCGTACAGGAACTCGTGCGATTTCTGATCGCGCTCGTCGACGATCGTGATGTGAACGCCGCGATTGAGGAATGCGAGCTCGCGCAGGCGCTGCGAGAGGATGTCGAAGCTCAAGTCGAGGGTCTCGAAGATGAGTGCGTCGGGCTTGAAGGTGACGCGTGTTCCGCGCTGCTCGGTGACGCCGATCTCGCGGACCGGCGCGTCTGGTTCACCCCGCTGGTAGCGTTGGGCGTACACCTTCCCGCTGCGCTTCACCTCCATCTCGAGCCATTCGGAAAGGGCATTCACGACCGATACTCCGACGCCATGGAGACCGCCGGAAACCTTGTACGCGCCCTTGTCGAACTTGCCGCCGGCGTGGAGCTTCGTGAGGACGACCTGCGCGGCCGATACCCCCTCGGTCGGGTGCACCTCGACCGGGATCCCACGGCCGTTGTCGTCGACCGTCACGCTGTTGTCGATGTGGATCGTGACGGCGATGTCGGTACAGTGACCGGCGAGCGCTTCGTCGATCGAGTTGTCGACGACCTCGAAAACGAGGTGATGAAGACCGCGTTCACCGGTGTCACCGATGTACATGCCGGGCCGCTTGCGGACCGCTTCGAGGCCCTCCAGGACCTTGATGTTGTCGGCGCCGTATTCCGGCTGGGGAGTCGTTACGTCAGCCATGCGATCTCGGGGTTCCGGTCGAACGCAAAATTATACCGTTGGGGGATGGATGGTGCTACTTTTCGCCGGGCCCTTGGAACGAGCCTCAGAGCCGCATCGGCATGAGCACGTACGTGAAAGTTGGGTCCTGCGACCCGTGGATGACCCCGGGGCCGACCTCGTCGGTGAGGCCCATCTCGACGACGTCGCCGGCGGCGTGAACACCCAGGACGTCGAGCAAGTAGCGCGCATTGAATCCGATCGTCATCGGCTCGCCGGCGTACGAGACCTCGATGTCCTCGCTCGCCTCCCCCTGATCGGGGTTGCTCGCAGCGACCTCCAATGTGCCCTTGTCGAGGCCGAGCTTCACCCCGTGTGAGCGCTCGCTCGCCAACAGGGCGATCCGCCTCAGAGCCCCAAGGAAGTCCTCGCGGTTCATCCGAACCTTGGACCGCGTGCTTCCCGGAACGACCTGCTTGTAGTCCGGAAACTCTCCCTCCACGAGCCGCATGAAGAACGACACGTTGGGGGCCTGGACCCGCACGTCCTTGTCAGCCACCACCAAGGCCAGCTCGACCTCTTCCTGCTGCTCGATCAGCTTGCGGACCTCGACCAGGCCCTTGCGTGGCATGATCACGCCGCGGGCCAGCTTCGGCGCCTTCAGCGTCCGTTCGATCATCGCCAGGCGGTGGCCGTCGGTCGCCACCATCCGGATGCCGCCGTCCGAGCTCTCCAGGTACACCCCCGAGAGATTGAACCGGGTCTCGTCGGTCGACACCGCAAACAGGGTCTTGTCGATCATCTCCCGCAGGGTCCCTGCCGCGATCTTGATCGCCGTCCCGGCGGTCGCCCCGGGGCCGACCGGGATCACGGGGAATTCCTTCGGCTCGAGGCTCACGACCTTGAACTTCGAGCGCCCCGCGACGAGGTCGACCCAACCGGCCGTATTGGCCTTCAGGGTGACCTCCTCGGCCGTCACCTCACGGACGATCTCGTAGAGCTTGCGTGCATTCGCGGTGACTGGCCCACCCTTCTTCACCTTGGCGGGAATCCTACACCGCAGACCCACCTCCATGTCGGTCGCCGCGAGCGCGATGCCGTCTTCGTCCGGCTCGATCAGGACGTGGGCCAGTATGGGCTGTGGTGTTCGCCGCTCGACCACGCCCTGTACCAAGTACAAGCCGTGGAGCAGATCTTCACGCTTGACGCTGAACTCCATACACCACCTCGCCGCGCCGACATCTACCAGTTATCCGCATACGCTGTAGGTGTTCCGTAGATCCTTCAGAGAGAAAACCGTCACCGTCGTAAGGGGTGTGGACGCCGTGGAAAACGCCGCTATTCCTGCGATCACACCTAGTGGATCGCAGGCGGGTTGTCCACGCCCGTCCACGCCCTTTTTCAGGTGTTGGTCTCGTCGCGGAGGTCGTGCTCGAGGGCGGTGACGATGGTCTGGAGCGCAACGTCTTCTTTCAGACGGCGCGTCGTCGTCGCGACGGCATGGAGGACGGTCGAGTGGTCGCGCCCGAAGAGCTGTCCGATGCGGGGCAACGAGGCGCCGAGGAGACGACGGCAGAGATACATGGCGATCTGGCGCGGCTGTGCGACGTGTTTGCTCCGCCGGCGAGAGCGCAGGTCCGTGGAGCGCAGTGAGAACTGGGCACAGACGGCGTCGATGATGGCGTCGACCGTGACGGCTGGCCGCAGCGACCGGACGGTCGTCCGCAGAAGGTCGCGGGCGTAGTCGATCGTGATCGGCCCGCCGCTGAGCGAAGCGTGCGCGCCCAGACGGGTGAGCACACCTTCGAGCTCGCGGACGTTGGAGGCGACGTGCTCGGCGAGGAAGATCGCGACCTCGTGATCGAGCGTGATCGATTCCAGCTCCGCCTTGCGTTCGAGGATGGCGACGCGCGTCTCGATGTCGGGCGCCTGGATGTCGGCGATCAGTCCCCACTCGAAACGATTGCGCAGGCGCTCTTCCAGATGCGGGATGTCCTTGGGCACCTGGTCGGACGTGAGAACGATCTGCCGGCGCTGTTCGTAAAGGCTGTTGAACGTGTGGAAAAACTCCTCCTGCGTGCGCTCGCGACCAGCCAGGAGCTGGACGTCGTCGAGGATCAGGACGGCCACCTGCCGGAAGCGGTTCTTGAAGGCCTCCATCCGGTCCCGCCGCAGCGAGGAGATGAGGTCGTTCATGAAGGATTCCGCCGAAAGATAGGCGATTTTGCGCGTCGGATCGTGATCGAGCAGCGCGTGCCCGATGGCGTTCACGAGGTGCGTTTTTCCGAGACCAACACCGCCGTAGATGAAGAGCGGGTTGTAGTGGTCGCCCGGCTGTGTCGCCACCGCTCGCGCCGCCGCGTGCGCAAACTGGTTCGACGCGCCGATGACGAAGCTCCCGAACGTGTAGCGCGGGTTGAGGGGCGTACCGATGGCGACGGGCCTGCGCTCGGGCTTGCGCGGCAGAAGGTTGGGAAAGAGCTCGCCCTGCTCGCGGCTAGCGAGGTCGAGGACGACCTGGCGCGGACCCATGACGGCGGCGACGGCATCTTGCAGCTTGCCGAGATAGTTGTCGTTCACGCACGACAGCACGAGACGGTTCGGCGCTTCGACGACGACCTGCGCCGGCGTCACGGCGCGCAGGCGGAGACGTCGCAGGATGTCGCGCGCGGCGGGCTCGGTTGCGTGCGACACCAGGCGTGCGAGCACGTCTCGCCAAGGGCGCTCGAGATTCGTCGCCGCCGAGCTGCGATGCGCCTGCGTCACGTTAGGGTCCCGTCCACCCCTCGTCGTGCTGGGAGGGGGGCCGTTCTAGGCGAAGTCGCGTTCGCCGTTCAAGTCGTTGCGCAGCAGGCCACGCGGTGTTAGCCGGTCGCCATCGCCGTGGGCGCAGAATCGGAGCGACTGTTCGCACAGGCATGCCGGCTGATTCCGGGCGGCGTGAACAGCCCCGTGCGATCGTGGCGCGCCGTCGGCGGGAACCCCGCCTTCATCGCGCACGGCGAGGGCCCATTCGTCTTCGACGCCGACGGACGGCGCTACGTTGACTTCCTCGGCTCGTGGGGACCGCTGATCCTGGGACATGCGCACCCCGCCGTCGTGCGCGCGATCGCCGAGCAGGCGGCGCGCGGCACGAGCTTCGGAGCGCCGACCCGGCTCGAGGTCGAGCTCGCCCAGCTGCTCGTCGAGGCACTGCCGGCGGTCGAGCAGGTGCGTCTCGTCAGCTCCGGCACCGAAGCCACCATGAGCGCGCTGCGACTGGCGCGGGCGGCGACGGGGCGCTCCCGCATCCTCAAGTTCGTCGGATGCTACCATGGGCACGTCGACGCCCTGCTCGTCCGGGCGGGGTCCGGAGCCCTGACGCTGGGGGTCCCGGACAGCCCCGGCGTTCCCGGATCCATCGCTGATCTCACGCTTCTGGCGCCGTACAACGACCTGGCCACTACCCGGGACCTGATCGAACGCCACGCCGCGGAGCTGGCAGCCGTGGTGGTCGAGCCGGTCGCGGGGAACATGGGCGTCGTTCCCCCCAAGGCCGGATTCCTCGAGATGTTGCGGCAAGAGACCGAGCGCGTGGGCGCCCTTCTCGTGTTCGACGAGGTGATCACGGGCTTCCGCCTGGGGTGGGCAGGCGCTCAGGGACGTTACGGCATCAGGCCGGACCTCACGTGTCTCGGCAAGATCGTCGGCGGTGGAATGCCACTCGCTGCGTTCGGTGGCCGGCGTGACCTGATGTCGATGGTTGCACCGGCGGGCCCGGTCTACCAGGCGGGAACGCTGTCGGGAAACCCGGTGAGCGTTGCGGCAGGCCTCGCCGCCCTCCGGGAGCTGAAGGCGAATCCCTCGGCGTACGAGCGACTCGAGATGCTCGGGGCGGGCGCGGAGAAGGAGCTGCGGGGTGCCCTTGCCGAGACCCGCACCAAGGGGACCGTCAACCGGGTGGGATCCATGCTGACGCTTTTCCTCGGGGTCGACCGCGTAACGGGGTACGACGAGGCCACGGCTGCCGACACCGAGCGCTTCGCGCGCTACTTCCGCGGCATGCTCGAGGAGGGAATCTACCTTCCGCCCTCCCAGTTCGAATCGATGTTCGTCTCGCTCGCCCACGGCGAGGATCACGTCGCCCTACTGGGAGACGCGGCGAAGAGAGTGCTGGCGAGGCTCTGATACGGTGGCGGCCCCGAGCCCAGCACTTCGATTCGGGCGGTCGGTGGCCCTGTTCTGGGACTTCGTCGGGACGATCCTCGCCGGCGCGGTCGTGGGCTGGCTCGTCGACCGCCAGTTCGGCACCGAACCATACGGCATCCTGGGCTTCCTTCTCCTCGGGGTAGCCGGAGGCTTCGTCCGGCTAGTGAGCCAACTTCGCCGGCTCGACCGCCTCGACCATGGGAAGTGACGTCGCCCGCCTCCAGGCCCGACACTGGTGCCTGGTGGCGACGGCCGCCCTCGTCGCCGCGATTGCCGGGCGTCCCGGAATCGGGGGGACGCTCCTCGGTGGGGCGATGATGGGGCTATCCGTGGCGCTCTACGGAGCGCTCGTCGGCCTGGTCGTCGTCGGGGGGCGTCGTCGCCTTGCGATCGGGCTCTTGTTTGCTAAGCTTGCGGCCTTCCTGGGGCTCGGCTGGCTGGCCTTCGCCTCCGGAAGCGAGCGGCCGGATCCGATTGGCTTCGCGCTCGGAGTTACGTGTTTCCCGGCCGCCGTCGTTTGGGATGCGGTGCGGGGCAGGAAGGGTTGATGGAGCATCATCCGTTTACTTGGTTCGGAACGGTCGCACACCTCCACGGTGCCTGGGAGCACGTGGCGGGGGCCAGCCTGGTCGTGCTGGTCCTGCTCCTCTTCGGCATCAGGGTTCGCAGCGGACTCGCCAACACAGAGCGCGCGATCGCGCCCGAGGACGGCGTCACCGCCCGTAACGTCGCCGAGACCTTCGTCGAGGCGATCATCGGACTCGCGAAGAGCGCCATCCCGCACCATGCCGAGCACTACGTGCCGCTGCTCGCCACCTTCTTCGCCTTCATCTTGCTCTCGAACGTGTTGGGGCTGGTGCCCGGCTTCGCGCCGCCGACGTCGACGTTCAACATCACGTTCGCCCTGGGATGCGTGTCGTTCGGCGCGTATCACGCCTACGGCGTGAAGGCGCAGGGCCTCGGAAAGTACCTCAAGCACTTCCTCGGGCCGGTCGCGTTCATCGCGCCCCTCATGCTGGTGATCGAGCTGTTCAGCCACGCCTTCCGGCCGGTCTCTCTCGGTGTCCGTCTCTACGCCAACATGTTCGCCGACCACACGGTGATCGAGATCTTCACGGATCTGACGAAGGCCCTGATCCCCGTCGCGTTCTATGCCCTCGGATTCTTCGTCTGCATCGTACAGTCCTTCGTGTTCACCATGCTCTCGGCGATCTACATCTCGGGGGCCGTGGCCCACGGCGCCGAGCACGTCGAGGAGCTCTAGTCGATCGTCTTCATCATCGGGCGGTGGGAGTGGAAGAGGACAAGAGGAGCGGAAAATCCCGGTGGTGCTGAAAGGGGAGATATGAAGCGTTTCGGGAAGTTCTTGTTCGCGTTGATGGGCCTCGTGCTCTTCGCCAGTCCGGCCCTCGCGGAGACGGCGGCGGGGGGTGGCGGGGACATCACGAAGGGGCTGATCGCCCTCGCGGCCGGTCTCGGTCTCGGGGTGGCGGCCCTCGGCACGGCGCTCGGACAGGGCCGTGCGACGGCAGCGGCCATGGAGTCGATCGGGCGCAATCCGAACTCGGCCGACAAGATCCAGACGCCGCTCATCATCGGTCTGGCACTAATGGAGGCGCTCACGCTTTATGCCCTCGTGATCTCCTTCTTCTTGCAGGCTAAGATCTGACCGAGTCCACTTGGCGGTCGGCCGGGGATCAGCCGCCCTCGGCCGACCGACACCTCGTCCCTGGCGGCGTGCTCGAGGGAGTGAGAGAGCGCTGACGACCCGATCTGTTGTTGAGGAGGAGGTGGGGCATGTGGTGGAGCGTCCCGGGGTCCGATACGCCGCAGGGTGACTCGAAGGTTCGCTCGCTGGCGCTCGCAGGATCGTTGCAGCGCCGGCAACGAACGGTCCTGACGATGGTCCCGCTGAGCGCGGTGACTCCCAACCCCGATCAGCCGCGCAAGCACTTCGCCGAAGACGCGCTGGCGGAGCTCGCCGCGTCGATTCGCGCACGAGGGCTTCTCCAGCCGATCGTCGTCCGGCGCAGCGAGGCCGCCGGCTTCCAGCTCCTGGCCGGAGAGCGCAGGTTCCGAGCGGCGCAGTTGGCTGGCCTCGATAGGGTGCCCGCCCTCATTCGTGAAGGCGACGACACGCTCGAGGTGGCGCTGATCGAGAACCTGCAGCGCGAGGATCTCTCACCGCTCGAAGAGGCCGAGGCGCTCGCGCTTCTCATCGAGCGCCACGACTACAGCCATCGCGACGTTGCCGATCTGCTCGGGAAGAGCCGTCCCTACGTGTCGAACACGCTGGCGCTGAATCGCCTACCCGAGTCCGTGAAGGCCGATCTCCACCGCGAAGGGCGATCGATCTCGCGCGAGCTGCTGATGGGAATCGCGAGGCAGGAGACCTCGGAAGCGGCCGAGGCGCTGTGGCGACGCATCCAGCTCGCTGCGGTGTCGGTCCGAAAGTTCCGCGCCGAAAAGACCGGGAAGGCGACGGATCGCCCCGTCCTGCGGGACGTGTTCCTCGCTGCACGGCGGTTCAACCGAGCTCTTCGGCGGCTAGCCATGGAGGGGGATCCCCAGCTGGAGCTGCCGCCCGAAATCGTACGCGTGCTGCGCCGTTCGGAACGTCTCATCCAGCGCCGCCTCCGAGCGATTTCGTCCATGTCCAAAGGCATCAAAGCCTCGTTGTAGCGCTTCGAGACGCATACCCGTCACGTTTTGTTACCGGCGTTTCACGTGTGGGTGCCGTCCGAACGTCCGACGATCCCCGTATCTTCAGCGGAAGTCATGGCATCGAACAATGGCACGACCTTCGCTCAGGGGGAACGTCATGAACAACGCGGCGGCGGAACGAACCGTGACCTCTTCACCGGGGCTGGGGCTCGAGATCGAGCCCGAAGTGGTGATGCCCTCGCAGTTCTACGGCAAGGGTGGCGTCGATGCTTCCCTGCAGCCGGAGAAGCGTCTCATGCTCGCCGTCCTCGAGGACGCGGTCGGGAGCTTTCAGAAGTACGTCTGGGCGAGAGATCGCGCCGGGCAGCGTCTTCTGGCCGAGGTCGAGGAATGGTTCGAGTCCGATGACCTCGATTGGCCATACTCGTTCGTGAACGTGTGCAACGCGCTCGATCTGGAGAGCGAATTCATTCGCGCCGGCCTGCGTCGCTGGAAGCAGCGGCAACAGGATTCGTACGTCGATGGCGTGAAGGTCGTCCGCTTCCCGTTCCGTCGGGTGAACGGCTCGCGTCACGCGGTCACGGGACGCGCCCCAGGCCTGCGCCACATCGCCTGAGCGATTCGACGCGCGACTACAGGATCTCGATCAGCACGGGCGCGACACCGCGCCCGATGATCCCGACCTCGCGCGCGGCAGCGTGCGACAGGTCTATCTCGCGCCGGCCGGAATACGGCCCGCGGTCCGTGACGGTCACCAGCACCTGCGCGCCGGTGCGCGGATTCGTCACGCGTAGCTTCGTGCCGAGCGGAAGCGTCTTGTGGGCGCAGGTGAGCGCTCGCGGGTCGAAGCGATCCCCGCTCGCCGTACGACGTCCGGTAAATCCCGGCCCGTACCACGACGCAATCACGGTCTTGCGCGGCACGGCCCCGAAGTCCGCACGAGCGACTCCGCTGGTGCACAGGGTGACCCCAAGGGCCACCAAAACGAAGAGCCGGGGGATCGCTCCCCCGGCTCGATTGAGCTCGGCTTTCATGATCCCGCTCCTTGTACGCCGGCGAAGTTAGCTGACGGGTTCGGGCACAAAGAGCGTAGCCCGTCCGGACGATTCCGGATTCACCCCAGAAACTTCTGGGTCCTCCGCTCCCCTTACGGGGATTAGGCGTACCGATATTTTCGGTAGGCGGGTTTGTTGCCCCACCGGGCAGGAGCTGTCAAGCCACCCTCGCAGACGCCCTAGTGGTCGTCCCCGGCGTCGAAGTTGCCCTTCACGTTGGGGAGGAGCGGCGACTGGAAGTGGCGGACGGTGCTCTTCTGGGGCTTGCGGTACACGAACTCCGTGTCGCAGCCGGCGCAGATGGCGCGCCACTCGCCCCCTTGGCGCTTCAATCGGACAGTCACCATGTCGCTCGGCCCATGGGCATGCTGAATCGCCGGGTACTCCGAGACGTACACGGTCCGCACAATCGCGCTTGGTAGTCCGCAAGGGCCCGACTGTCAACGCCGAAGCGGTTGCCGCGGCGGGACTCGACTGCCAGCATGCCGTCATGGGGCGTCCGAACCGGCTCGCCAGCGAGACGAGCCCGTACCTCCTCCAGCACGCCCACAATCCGGTCGACTGGTACCCATGGGGCGAGGAAGCGTTCGAGCGGGCGCGACGGGAGAACAAGCCCGTCCTTCTCTCCATCGGCTACTCGTCCTGTCACTGGTGCCACGTGATGGAGCGCGAGTCCTTCGACGATCCGGGCATCGCCGGCCTCATGAACGATCTCTTCGTCAGCATAAAGGTCGATCGCGAGGAGCGGCCGGACATCGACGACGTGTACATGAAGGCGGTCCAGCTCCTGATCGGCCGCGGGGGGTGGCCCCTCACGGTCTTTCTCACCCCGAGCAAGGAGCCCTTCCACGGGGGGACCTACTTCCCGCCGGTCGACCGGCACGGCCTGCCGGCGTTCCCCCGGGTCCTCCAGGCCATCGCACGGGCGTTCCACGAACGCCCCGACGACGTCGCCAAGGCGACGAAGGAAATCCTGGCAGGCGTGGAGAAGCTGGAGGGGACCAACACGCCTGCGACCGTGCTCGATCCGTCGCTTCCGGAGCGCGCCGCGATCGCGCTGGTCGGCCACGTGGACGAGACCTACGGCGGCCTGGGCGCAGCGCCGAAGTTCCCCCACGCCCAGGTGTTCCAACTGATGCTGCGCCATCACCGCACGCGCCCGGACCTCCTCGAGGCGGTCCGCCTCACCTGCCGGCGCATGGCTGCCGGAGGCATGTACGACCAGATCGGCGGGGGGTTCCATCGCTATTCGGTCGACGAGCGGTGGCTCGTGCCCCACTTCGAGAAGATGCTCTACGACAACGCCCTCCTCCCGAGGCTCTATCTGGACGCCCACCAGGTGACCGGAGACCATCGCTTCCGGCGCGTGGTCGCCGACACGCTCGACTACGTCCTGCGCGAGATGCGCGACCCCGGGGGCGCCTTCTACTCGGCGACCGATGCCGACAGCGAAGGCGAGGAAGGCAAGTTCTTCGTCTGGACGCGGGAGGAGGTCGCGCACATCGTCGACCCCGCCGACGTCGACCTCGTCTGTCGCCACTGGGACATCACCGACGAGGGAAACTTCGAGGGCAGGAGCATCGCGCACCTGACCCTGGACGTCGAGGACCTGGCGAAGGTCTTCGGACGATCGGCGCAGGCGACGGCCGAGGCGATCGAGCGTGCCCGCGAGCGGCTGTACGAGGCGCGGGCCAGGCGCGTACCGCCACGGCGCGACGAGAAAGTGATCGTCGCCTGGAACGCGCTAATGATCTCCGCGCTGGCCGACGCGGGTCGCGTGCTCGACGTGGAGCGCTGGATCGAGGCGGCGGTCGGCGCGGCCGATTTCCTGTGGAGTGCCGTTCGACGGGGTGGTCGCCTCCTCCACGGCTGGGCGCTGGGCGAGGCGAAGCAGCTCGCGTTCCTGGACGATCACGCGTTCCTCGCGGCTGCGTGCCTCGATCTGTACGAAGCGACGGCCGACCCGCGACACCTCGAGCGCGCGCAGACGCTCGTGGACGCGATCGACGCCCGGTTCCACGACGACCGGGGCGGCGGGTACTTCTTCACCCCGAGCGACGGCGAGGCCCTGATCACGCGCTCCAAGTCCGGCGCCGACGGCGCCCTGCCGTCGGGCAGCTCCGTCGCGACGATCACCCTGCTCCGCCTCCACGCCTTCACCGGTCTCGACCGATACCGGGCGCGCGCCGACGAGCTGCTGCACCTCTACCACGACGCCGCTGCGCAACAGCCCTTCGGTTATGCGACCTACCTCGAGGCGCTCGAGCTCTACGCGCGGACGCCGACCGAGGTCGTCATCGTCGGACCGCGCGGCGACGCCGGGACCCGAGCGCTCTGGGACGTCGTGCGCTCGGCCTACCTTCCGCACCGCGCGCTCGTGCGCGTCGAGCCGGGTGACCCGGCGCCGCCGGCACCCGCCCGCGATCGTCCGGCTCGCGACGGACGTCCGACCGCGTACGTATGTCGGCAGTTCACCTGCTCGGCGCCGACGACCGACCCGGCGGAGCTCCGGGGGCTGCTCGAGTAGCTATTCGCCGCGGAACTTCGGCGGGCGTCGCTCGCGGCGCGCGGCGAGCCCTTCCTGGAGGTCGCGGCTCTGGCGCACCTGGCGATGCATCTCCTCGAGGTCGTCGCGCGGCGTCGCCTTCCGGAACTGCACGGCGCGCTTCACGAACGCCTTCATCGCCCGAACCGACAGCGGCGCGTTGTTCACGATCTGGCGCGCCAGCGCCTGCACGGAGCTGTCGAGCTCATCGGCCGAGACGACGCGGTTGGCGAGGCCCAGATGCGCGGCCGTCTCCGCGCCGACGGCTTCACCCGTGAACAGCAGCTCGTTCGTCTTCGCGGCGCCGATCGTGTCGACGAGCTTCCAGGTGAGCGTCACCGGCACCGCAAGCCCGATACGCGCGAGCGGCATCGAGAAGCGCGCATCGTCGGCCGCCACCCGGATGTCGCAGTGGAGCGCCAGCTCGCAGCCGCCGGCGACCGCGTCACCCTGCACGGCCGCGATCGTCGGTTGCGGAACCTCCTCCAGCTCGTGCAGCACCACCTCGAGGCCACCGAGGTCCGCCTCGCCGGCCTCGCGCTGCTTGGCCATCTCGGAGAGATCCAGGCCGGCGCAGAACGCCGACCCGTTGGCGCGCAGCACGACCACGCGGACGTCCCTGTCCTTCGCCACACGCGCGAGGGTCGCCCGAAGCTGGGCGATCATCTCGCCGTTGAGCGCGTTGCGCTTGTCGGCCCGGTTGAGGGTGATCGTGCAGATGTGATCTTCGGTGCCCGCCAGGATCTCGTCGGCCATGGCGAGCCTCTACCGCCTCAGAACCGGTCCTTCAACGCTCGCGTCGCGGCGAACAGAGCCACCGGGTCACCTGCCGCGAGCCCGGGAACCTTGGCCCGGACCGAGGCGGCGAGCTCGGGGCTGGAGGTGCGCAGGAAGGGGTTCGTCGCCTTCTCCTCGGCGATCGTGCTCGGCACCGTCGGCTCGCCACGACCGCGACGAACGCGCACCGCCTGGAGCTTCTCGGATACGGCCCGATTCGACGGTTCGAGCGTGGCGGCGAACTCGAGGTTCTTCTGCGTGTACTCGTGCCCGCAGTAGATGCGGGTGTCGTCCGGGAGAACGGCCAGGCGCTGGAGCGAGCCCATCATCTGCTTGGCGTCGCCCTCGAAAAGGCGGCCGCAACCCGCCGCGAAGAGCGTGTCGCCGGTGAAGACCGCTTTCCAATTCGGGAAGTAGTACGCCACGTGTCCGCTCGTGTGGGCGGGAATGAAGATGATCCGTCCCGCGAGCTTGCCGACCGCGACGGAGTCGCCGTCATGCACCGGATTGGTGATGCCCGGGATGCGCGGCGCGTCCTCGGCCGATCCGAAGATGCGCAGATCGGGCAGCGCCGCGCGCAGGTCGTTGTTGCCGCCGACGTGGTCGAAGTGATGATGCGTCGCGAGCACGGCCGTGAGCCGCACGGCCCGACGCTTCACCTCGGCCAGGACCGGCGTAGCCTCGGCACAGTCGACCACCGCTGCCTCGTGCGTCGCCGGATCGATGACCAGGTACGCGTAGTTGTCGAGGAGCTGCGGGACCGCGACGACGTCCACCGATATCTACTCGGGTCGCTCCGCCGCGAAGCGAGGCGGCTCGGCGACGACGGTGCGCTGCTCGAGTCGGAAGACGCGCTCGCGGAGGCCGGCGGCCTCGACCGCACGCGCCACCTGCTCGCGCGAAAGATCGCTCAGGCGCGCCTCGAGGCGCGCCAACCGATCGCGCAGGCCGGTCGACTCGCCGGCGCGCGCGATCTGGTCCTTGCTCGTGTCCAGAACGCGACTCTCGATGCGGGTGAGGCGCTCCCGCAGGGCCCCGACTTCACCCAGCTTGCCGCCGACGTCGCGCGAGATGTCGGCGAGGCGGCTCTCGATCCGCTCCATGCGCTGCCGCAGATCGTCGGCGGCATGCGTGTCCTGCGTCGCTTCGCGCCCGATCTCGACGGCGCGGCGCTCGACCTGCTGGAGGCGCGACACGAGCTCCTCGAGGCGCGTCTGAACGGTTGCGGCCGTCTCGACGGCATTGGTCGCGAGGGTCTGGAGCGGATTCACTAGCTCACGCACGCCTTCCTTGGGGACGTCCGTCAGGCGGGTTTCGATCGTTCGCAGGCGCTCACGCAACCGGTCGATGTCCTTGCGGAGCGAGATCGCGAGGCCGCTCACGAGCTCGTCGAGCTGCTCCATCAAACGCTGCTCGAGTCCCGAGAACAGCGTGCCGAGCTGTCCCTCCAGACCGCGGCTCACGTCGCCGATGCGCCGCTGCAGACCGTCGCGGAGCGTCTGGGCCTGGTCGAGAATCACCTGACCTCCGCCTGCGAGCATGTCCTGCAACGTTGCAAGCCGACCACGCGGCTCCTCTTTCACCCGTGCCATCCCCACCCCCTTCCGCGATTGCGGAACAAGTCGAGAGTGCGAGCCGCGAAATCCGCGATCGCACGACGTCGTTAGAGCAAGCGCTGTCGGGAAAAGCAATCCGGACAAGCCCGGACAGCTGGTCGGCGCTCACGCGAACGACTGCCGGTACGCCCGCTCACGCGAGGTCGACAAAGCGAGCGCCTCATCCACGACGGCGGTCTCCGACGCCCATCGATCACGACGCGCGCGATCTGAGAGTGAACGATTCCGCCTTTGTCCGATGGCTCGATCGCACCATGTGACGATCTTCCACATGCAGCACAGGCACGAGAACGATGGAGCCGACCAGAATGCTTGCGCCGCAAGTATTCCGGAGCCGTCCCTCGCTGTAGCCCTTGCCCGGAGAGGCTTTGCGCGCCCAGCGATCACGAAACGCTTGCCGCACAAGGCCGATCGGGACAGCCCGGTTATCCACACGGGACCCATTGGCGTTCGCCTGCGGATCGGATCGCGAACACGGCCCCGGGTGCACCTTATCGCCTAGCCCGCGGCACACTGCTTTCCGCAAATAACTTGGCTCTTTACGAGCAGGTCACCCCGAAAGGGCACGAGCCGGCGGAGGGGCGCGTGCCAGGCGCGGGGTTGTTCACAGGTCCACAGCTTATCCACACCCTACCGGGTCGCCGGTCGGAAGCCCCGGGCAATCAGGTAGAGCTCTGAAGATCCCCGTCGCGAGGAGGAGGGACGTGTGGTCTTCACATCGGCGAACAGCTCCCGCAGTCGCGCCGACGTGGCGGTGTATCCGGAGTCCATGAAGAGCTTGACGAGGGCTCGACCGCCCGGTCCGAGGAGAACGGGAATGGCGTCGAGCAGCGCGCCGACCAGCTCCGACGAGTGGGCCTCGTCGACGTCGCGTACGCCGGTCAGCTTGGGTGCGGCGTCCGAGAGGACGATGTCCGCGGGGCCGCCGAGTCGCTCTCGCAGCGTCGCGACGACGGCGGGATCTCGAAGGTCGCCGACCACTGTCTCGACGGGACGTCCCGGAAACGGATCGATAGGGACCAGATCGACGGCGACGATGCGGCCCGACGGACCGATGCGGTCGAGGGCGACCTGGATCCATCCACCCGGCCACGCGCCGAGGTCGACCACGCGGTCGCCGCGGCGGAGCAGGCGAGCCCGGTCGTCGAGCTCAGCCAGCTTGTACGCACTGCGGGCGCGAAAGCCCTCGGCCTTCGCGCGACGATACGGCGCGTCCTTGCGCTCGTATCTCACGGGGAGCGCGTCTCCCCGGTGGCGGGCCTAGTCCTCGTCCGGCGTGTACGCGCGGTAGTCGCCGAAAGGCGTCTCGTGCGGCGTGTGACCGAAGATGCGCTCCGTCTTCTTCTGGGAGACGACGAAGTGAATCGGTCGCATCACCAGCCACTCGATCGCATAGCCGACCGGGTTGAGCGCGTAGCCGGCCAACCGCAGCGGGTGGGACTGGCTGTCGTCGTAGGCATCGTGGGCACGCCCGATCGAGGGAGCCGCAACCAACCCCGCCACCACCACCAACGTCATCAGGAACCCTTTCACGACGTACCTCCTGCCGCGGCCGAAGCGACCCGACCGCTCCTCGGGAGAGTACCAGCGCCCTGGTGGAGGTACAAGCACAGGGGCCGCACATTGACGGTCCGCATAGCCGTCGCTAGAGACGAGACGTCCCATGGCGCGAACCTTCCGCCCGCTCGAGCCGCTCAAGGGATGGCGCCGGGTCGCCGTTCACGCCTGGCGGCCCCCCAGGGACCCGAGCGTGTACAGCCTGGTCGACTTCCCGATGCAGGGCTCGCTGGCCTACATCGAGCGGGTCCGCGCGGCCTCGGGTGTCCGGGTGACCGTGACCCACCTGATCGCGCGCTCGCTGGCGCTCGCCATCCGGGCCTTTCCGCAGACGAACGGCATCGTGGCGCGCCGCCGCATCATGCTCCGGGAGACGGTGGACATCTTCCTCCAGGTCGCCACCGAGGGCGGCCGGGACCTCTCCGGATTCAAGATCCAGCGCGCCGACGAGAAGGGCGCGGTCGACATCGCCCGCGAGGTCGAGGAGCGCGTCGAGCTGCTCCGCGCCCGGAAGGACCGCCAGGTCGAGCGCACGAAGTCCCTCCTGGACCGCATTCCGGTCACGCTGCTCGGGCCGATCATGCGGACAATCGCCTACCTCATCTACGATCTCGACCTCGACCTCTCGCGCTTCGGCATCGTGAAGGACGAGTTCGGGAGCGCCATGGTGAGCAACATCGCGACCTTCGGGATCACGAACGCGCTCGCTCCGCTGGTGCCGTTCAGCCGCACGCCGATCGTCGTCCTGGTGGGCCAGGTCGAGGACCGCCCGGTCGCCGAAGAAGGCCGGGTCGTCGTGCGGCCGCTCCTCACCATCGGCGCGACCTTCGATCACCGGTTCATGGACGGCTACCAGGCCGGGAAGATGGTCGACCTCATGCGCGCGTACCTCCTCAACCCGGAGCAGTACGACGGGCGGGTGCCGACGTCGGCGCCGTCGCTCGCGATCGGCGCTACCCCCAGCCGATGAAGCTCACCTGCCGTCCGGCGTCGCCCCCGTCGCGACGGTAGGAGCAGTAGCCGCCGTCGCAGCGCGTGCAGGGTCCCAGCACGGCGACGTGCACGACGCCGGCCCGCCGCGCGAGGAGCCCGATCGCGGCGCGAAGATCGAGCAGGTCGCGATCGGCACCACGCGTCCACGCATCGCGGGTGACGTCGCCGGTACGCGCGACGAACGCGGCGCGCACCTCGGGACCGATCTCGTAGCAGCAGCCACCGATCGCCGGTCCCATCGCGATCTCGACGTCGCGCGGTTCGACGCCGAACGTCGCGCGCAGATGATCGAGCGCCGCTTCGACGACGCCGGCGGCGGCGCCGCGCCAGCCCGCGTGCACGGCGGCGACGGCACGCGCGCGGCGCGCGAGCATGAGGATCGGCACGCAGTCGGCGGTGACGATGCCGACGCAGGCGCAGGGCGCCGACGTCACCAGGCCGTCGGCCTCGGGACGTTCGGCGCCGTCGCCCAGCGTCACGACGCGCGTCCCGTGAACTTGCCGTGGGACCTCGACCCGCCGCGGCGGGTCGACGAGGCCCGGCAGGAAGCCGTGAACGAGCCCCGGAACCGCGAGCCATGGCTCGTGGACGAGCGTGCGCGTCGTCGTCACTCGGCGACTTGGGCCAGCGAGACGTCGGTGTAGCGGAGCAGCTCCTCGATCGTGTGGAGCTTGTAGGGCCGCTCGTAGACGATCCGCTTGATGCCGGTGTTCACGAGCACCTTGAAGCAGTGAATGCAGGGCGTGTGGGTGATGTAGATGTCGGCGTCCCGGATGGCGTGGCCGTTCTTGGCCGCCTGAGCGATGGCGTTGATCTCAGCGTGGATGGTCCGGAAGCAGTTCTCCTCGACCTCGCCCGAGGGCGTCGTCGACTTGTAGACGAGGCAGCCGACGTCTGTGCAGTGGGGCAGTCCGGCCGGCGAGCCGTTGTAGCCGGTGGCGAGGATGTTCTTGTCGCGGACGATGACAGCCCCCACCTTGGCGCGCAGGCACGTCGAGCGCTCGGCCACCTGGCGGGTGATCGTCATGAAGTACTGGTCCCAGCTCGGTCGGGTGCTCATTGCGACCTCACGGAATGATCCGGATCGGCTCGGGCACGAACGTGATGACGAAGACTACCAGGCTGGCCACGGCACCCACCAGCCGGGCCAGGTCGAGCGGCGCCTGGTCGTCGGTCGTCGGGGGGTGTCCGAGGAAGTTCATGAGGACGACGATGGCCGCCCAGAGATACCAACCCGGCCAGCCGCGGAGGCCGAGCCAGGCGAGCACCGCCACCAGGACGGCGGAGAGCGCGGGCGTCGCCCGTCCCATTGCCGCATACACGATGTGCCCGCCGTCGAGCTGTCCCGCCGGCAGGAGGTTGAGCGACGTCACGAGCAGGCCGAACCATCCGGCCAGCGCGATGGGATGGATGATGACGTTGTTCGGATCCGCCCCGACGACGGTTCGGGTGAGCCAGGCCGTGAGGAGCGAGTCGCCGAACATCCACACCCCGCTTTCGGGCATCGTCGTCTCGACGCGCGAGAAGTGGAGGCCGATGAACAGCACGACGATCGCCACGACGAACCCCGCCCACGGGCCCGCGGCGCCCATGTCGAAGAGCGCCCGCCGATGCGGAAATCTGGATCGCACGCGGATGAAGGCGCCGAAGGTCCCGAACACGATCGGTGGGGGGGCGGGCAGGAAATAGGGGAGCGAGGCGTCGACGCCGTGCCGGCGGCACATGAGGTAGTGCCCCATCTCGTGACAGAGGAGGATCGCGAGCAGCGAGATGGCGTAAGGCAGCCCTCGCGCATATGCGGCGGCCGAAACGAAGGGGTCGACGCCGTCCCAGATCGCGCCGGCCGCGGTCGCGGTGACGACCGTCAGCGCGAACAGCCCCCCGTGGACGAGCAGGCGGCGACGGTTCATGCGCCCACGATGACGACCGGCGCACCGACGCCGATGCCCAGGGTCGCCCGCGCGTTGCCGTCCCGGACCGCGATCTCGACGACGCCCCAGCTGTTCACGAGCGCGACGGGGGCCCCGGGAGCGACCGCCCCATAGGTGGCTGACAGGGCGTCGATGCGCCGCCCGGCGACTTCCATCCGCGCGACGGCGGAAGGCAGGTCGCGCGCCTCGATGTTGGTCGCGAGGTTGCCAAACCCGTCCACGTAGACGACCTCGCCACGAATCGTCGCGCCCTCCCGCACCGGGGCGGGCAGCGACACCCGGACCAGGTCGGTGCGCTCCGCGCCGAGGTCCGAGACGCCCGTACCAGTCTCGAGCGCGGCCGCCACCGGCGCGAAGACGTCGCGCCCGTCGAACGTGCGACTACGAGGCGAGAGGTGGAAGCGAGGGTTCTCGAGCTCGACGATGCGCCGGACCCGCTCGGGAGGTGCCGCCAGGGAGAGGACCCCGTTGTCGGGTCCGACGAAGCAGGCCTCGGCCGTCTCGATGCACACGGCCCGGCGATCGGTTCCGACACCCGGATCGACGACCGCGACGTGGGTCGTCCCGCGGGGGAAATACGGTGCCGCGGCGCGCAGCACGAGCGCGCCGGCGAGCACGTTCTGGGGCGGGATGCCGTGCGAGACGTCGACCACGGCCGCTCCCGGTGCGCGGCTCGCGATCACGCCCTTCATGATGCCGACGAACGGGTCGGTCGTCCCGAAGTCGGTCGTGAGGGTGATCAGCGGAGCGCCTCCTCCACGGCCGACCAGAGAAGCGGGAACATGATCTCGTGGTGCCCGGTGAGACGGATCCCTAGCCCGCCGATGGCGGTCGGCCGCGCGACGACGTTCACGCCCGGTCGATAGTGACGGATGAAGTCCATGTCGACGGTCGTCACGCGCCGCACGGGATGGCCGACGTTGCGGGCGAGGTTCAAGGCTTTCACGAACACCTCGGGCATGATGACCGCCGAGCCGAGGTTGAGGTAGACCCCGCCGTCGAGCCGTCCCACGACGGCCGACAGGACGCGGAAGTCGCGCAGGCTGCCCTCACCGATCGCGGCGCCGTCGGCGCTCGGGTGCATGTGGATGATGTCGGTGCCGACGGCCACGTGGACGGTCGCCGGCAGGTCCAGGCGGGCGCACGCCGCGAGGATGCTGGTGCGGCGGAAGGGGAGCCGCGCGCGCAGGATGGCCGCGCCCACGGCCCGCCCGAGCCCCAGGCCGGCGGTCACGCCGTCGGACGTCGCGCGGTTCAGGAACTCGCCGGTCTCTCGCGCCATGCCGAAGAGCCCGCGATCGAGGCCGGGCCCAACGTCTTCCGACGTCTTGCCCCCCCACGCGAGCTCGAAGTCGTGGACCAGGCAGGCGCCGTTCATGGCCACGGCCGCGAGCCGGCTGCGCTCGAGGAGGTCGACGATGAGCGGCCCCAGCCCGACCTTGATGGGATGCGCGCCCATGCCGAGCACGACCGGTCGCCCGCGGCGGATCGCGCCCGCGATCTTCTCGGCGGCGGTCCGGAGATCGCGCGCCCCCAGGATGTCCGGGAGGCCGCGAAGGAACGCCCGCATCGACCGCCCGGAGCGAACGGGCGCTCCGAGGAGGCCCTTCTCGACCTTGCTCGGACGGCGCCCCAGCGGGACGGTGCGCACGCGACGCGGATCGAGTGGCGCGGGTGCCGGACGCCGCTTCATTCGCCGGCGGCGGCTCACGAGAGGGTCCGGGACGTGCCGAAGAGCTTCCGATCCACGAGCTCGCAGATGACGTGGCCGGCGAGGATGTGCGTCTCCTGGATACGCGCCGACATGGTGCTCGCCGAGACGCGGAGCTCGACGTCGACCAGCGACGCGAGCGGTCCGCCGGTGCCGCCCGTGAATCCGATCGTCTTCACGCCGAGGATCTTCGCCGCTTCGACCGCACGCAGCACGCTCGCCGACTTCCCGCTGGTGGAGATGGCGATCGCGACGTCGCCCGGACGCGCGAGCCCGCGCACCTGCCGCGCGAACACCTCGTCGTAGCCGTAGTCGTTGGAGATGGCCGTGAGCGCCGACGTGTCGGTCGTGAGCGCGATGGCCGGCAGGGCGCGCCGCTCGCCATAGAACCGCCCGACGAACTCGGCGGCGATGTGCTGGGCGTCGGCCGCGCTGCCGCCGTTCCCGAACAGGAGGACCTTGTGGTCGGCTCCGAGCGCTGCCGCGACGAGGTCGATCGCGCGCTCGAGGGCTTCGGACTGCTCGGCCAGGAACACGTCCCGCACCTTGGCGCTCTCGCGGAAGAGCTCGGCGATCGCGCTTCGCGTGGCGCTCATCCCGCCTCCGGTGGCTTCGGCAGCACGTGGTCGACGTAATACCGCAGGACGTCGACCGGCGCGATGATCCCGACCAGGCGCCCTTGCCGCACGACGGGGAGGTGATGGATGCCGCGCTCCCGCAGCATGGTCATGGCCTCCTCGGCCGGTGCGAACTCGTCGATCGTGATGGCCGGAGTCGACATGATGTCGCGCGCGAGCGTCTCCCCGGGATCGTCGCGCAGGAGCGCGTCCATGAGGTCGATCTCCGAGACGAAGCCCACCACGCGGTCGTCGTCGTCGCAGACGGGCAGTCCCCCGAAGCCGGCATCCACGAGCGTCGCGGCGATCTCGGGCAGCAGCGTATCGGGTAGGATCTTCGTCACGCGCTCGGTCATGATGTTGCGCGCGTGGCCCCGCACGGGGGTGGCTCTACTGTGGGCGTCCCCGAGCGTCAAACGACGGCCGCCGCCTTGCCACCCCGGGCGCGCTGCGGTACTGAAACGGCTCTGCCGCGGGCGTAATTCAGTGGTAGAATGCCAGCTTCCCAAGCTGGACGTCGCCGGTTCGACCCCGGTCGCCCGCTCTCTCCCAAGTGCACGACGAAGTGAGTCTTTCTCTTGTGGCATAGGAAGCGGGCGCGAAGTCCAGTCTGACAAGCGGGACTTCAAAAGGAGTTGCGCGGGATGTGCCTCGCCGAAGCCTCTCACGTGGCTCTGGGCTGAGGCGAACCTCTGGCGCCGATTCCGGTGCCGTGCCCGGCCGCGCGCCGTCCCTGATCTAGCTAGGCTTCCGATACGTGCCGCGGGCTCGGGTCATCGACCCGTCCGGCCGGGGGCGGGCAGATGGAGTCGACCGGCCACGCGGAATGGCGCGCGTTCCACCGTTCCACCCGTACGCGTGACAACGAACGGCTAGTTAGATCTCACTCCGCTGCCGGTGCGGGCGCAGAGCAGACAATCGTCGATGCCGTGACAGCGCCAGTCCGCGGGCACCGCGAACTCGACGGATATGATCGCGCAACTTGGGTGCAGGAGCAGTTCGTCGGCGACACCCGTGGTGCAGGCGAGGGCGACTGCCGTCACGAGCCACGAGAAGCGCATCCATCCAACATATCGCCCGCGAGCGCCGGGATGCGACATGGTGTCACGCGTCCGCGCGAAGGCTCGATCCTCGGACGGTTACTGCGAGAGGACGGGCGCCATGGCCGTGGAAGCGAGCTCGCTCCGGTGGATTGGTCCGACTCCCGTCCAGCCAAGTGGGTGTGGGCGCGACCACCGACCTCTTCCGGCGCAGGAGTACCTGCGACATCGTGTCGCAATCTGTACGGTGGCCTCTGCGCGAAGGACCGCTATTGTGAAGCTCGATGCGGTGCGCGGTGTACGCCGTGGTCGCGCTGGGCCTGCTCGGGCACAGCCGGGCAATCGTGGCGAGCACAGTCGACGAACACGCGCGCGCGATCAATCATGAGTACATGAGCCCGTATTGCCCGGGTCTTCTGCTCGCGGACTGCTCGAGTTCCGGCGCGATGACGTTGCGCAACGAGGTCCGCGCGGCCCTCACCGCGGGCGTACCCGAGGCCGAAGTGCGGGCCGAGATCGAGCGACTCTTCGGCGAGCGCATCCTAGCGATGCCCCCGTGGCGGGGCTTAGGCCTCGTCGCGTGGCTTGCACCATACGTCGGCCTCGCGCTCGCTTCCGGCGTCGTCGTCGCGTGGTGGCGGCGCCAGATGCGCGCGTCCGCGCCCACGGCCGACGTCACACCCTCCGCCGTGGATCCCGCGCTCCGGGCGCAACTCGAAGCGGAGCTGCGCCACTCCTGATCCCGTCCGGAGACATCAAAATCATATTCCATCAGACGATGCCCCCCGTTCGCCTAAGAGGTCAGGGGGGCCGGCCCGGTGACCGAAGGGTGCTGCGGACGGCGAGGGGCTGGCGCTTTCTGCTATTGAACAGCCCGCCGCGCTGACGCCCTCCCTGGGATCGCTTTCCGGGGGCTCGCCCACGCTCTCGGTTCTCTGCTACTGCAACCTCCACGAGGAGGATGCCATGCTGACACGTCGGGAACTGATGGCCGTGGGAACGGTGACGTTGGCGATGCAGGCGGTGCCCGGCGGGGCGACCGGAGGCGGCGACAACGCTACAGCGCTCGCTGACGCCGCCGCCGGCTGCATGCGCGCGGGGGATGCGTGCCTGCAGCATTGCCTCGACCTGCTGGCCAAGGGCGACACCAGCATCGCCGACTGCGCCAAGAGCGTCACGCAGATGCTCGGGGTCTGTCGCGGCGTCGGCCCGCTCGCCGACGCACGGAGCAAACATCTGCCAGCGATGGCCCGACTCTGCGAGGCGGTGTGTACCGACTGCGCCGGCGAGTGCCGCAAGCACGCGGAGCGCCATCCCATCTGCAAGACATGCCTGGAGGCGTGCGAGAAGAGCGCTGCGGCAGCGAAAGTGCTCGCGGCCTGAACCGACTGGCATGAGCCCTGTGTCGGGCCACCCGGGCTCGGCGCCGTGAGCCAGCCGAGGAGGCCGAAGCTGGACGTGCGGGGGGCCTGCCAGGATGCGCTCGCCGAAGCGCCCGGCGCGCGCCACGAACGGCGTCCTCACTCATGCCGCACCCGACGAGCACGCCGGGTTCGCCCCGTTCGCGGAGCGAGTTACCACAGGGCCTGCTTCGCGATGTGCATCCAGGAGTCCACGGCCAACCAGGCACTAGGTAGCTGTCTAGAGCCCGAAGTTGACGCAACCAATAAGCGGCCTGCGGTCACCTCGCGCACGCCCGTCGCGTCCGCAGCTGGGGCAGGCTACGCGCTCGGCAGCCGCAAACCGCCTACTATTGTACCCCACACAAGCCGGGGGGGGGACCGGAATGTCCGATAGGTAGCCGGTGACCTTGCCAGGGTTGTCCTCTACGGCCTCGTGCGCGTCGATCTGCGCGCCGCCGAGGTCCACACGCCGATTGTCGGGGTCCTCGACGCGGATTGGGCTGAAGATGGGCTCGATGTCGCCATCGATCCAGATACGCACAGCGGACGGAGAGACGTCGATGGTGTGACCGACCCGGGGCTACGGGTGATCGGGGAACACATACCCCACCCGGGCTCAGGGACGCCCAGGACCGTTGCCTGGGAGCACGATGCCAGGGCTTAGGGCTGCGTGGGATCGAGCACTCAGAGAACGGATCCACGTAAACGCCTGGGGCCCGATGCGAAGTGGGCCACGAGGGGGCGACGATTTGTCGCATGTGGTGCGTCGCACGGCACGTGTAGGACTTCCCGTCGTGCAACCAGAGGGGGAGGCGACCGTCCTGCGACTCGGATTCTCCTTCCTCGTTGGGGCCGTGTTGCTCGGGAGTCCGTGCGCGCACGCACAGACGACCTATAACCTCGCCGGCTACGGTGCCGGGATCGCGGGCAGCACGAACGGCGCCGACGGATTCCCGGCGACTCCTCCGGGGGCCATCTGGACCAACGGTGACGTTACCGGCTACGTCGGCGGCCTCCCGGTCCAGTGGTATGCCCTGATGACGGACGGTGTCACGCCGCGCGTCGTGCAGACGGGCAATGGCGCAAGCCCGGCCCCGGAAAGCTTGCTGGGACAGGTGAGCGCCTACAATGCTGTTCACGACCCCGATCTGGCGACGGATCGCGTGCTGGCGGTGGGAGGGCGCTCGTGGACCGACCCGGCCAACGGCGATCAAGGATGGGGCCACGGGCTCGACTACGGCCTCATCCATTTCGCGCCCCTCGACGCCGTCCTCGGCGGCGGTCCCGTGTACGTGGCCGTCACCGTGGACGACGACCCTGCCAACACCGCGCCGATGCGCCTGGCGTTCGCAATGTACGGAGGGTGGGACACCAACGCGTCGTCGGAACGGCATCAGACCTACACCACGTCGCCACACCCCGTCGACGATCCTCTGGGCTCGGCGGGATTGAAGCTGCTCGACTACAGGGTCGCATCCACTTCCGGCGAGACGGTCTCCACGACGTTCCGTCTGCAGTCCGACCACGACGGCAAGTACACACTGTTCGTGGGCGCCCTCGACGGCGTGGCTGGCAGGTACCGCGTGACGATCACGCCGGGTGTCGCGCCAGCCGATGCCGATGGCGATGGCGTCGCGGACGACCTGGACGACTGCCCGGGCGCGGCAGACCCCGATCAGCGCGACACTGACGGGGACGGCGTCGGCGACGCGTGCGACCCGTTCCCGACGGATCCCGAGAACGACCTGGCGCAGTGCCGGGCGGATCTCGTCACGGTCCAGGCGCGGATGACGAGCGCCGTCCCCGACGCGGACGGCGACGGTCGAGCCGACGACCACGACGGCTGCCCGTCGACGCCGCTGGGGGCGGCGGTCGACCAGGTGGGCTGCTCGCGGGCGGAATTCTGCGCGTCGTTCGATGCGACCACCCCTGCCGGCCGGCGAGCGTGTCGCAAGGCCGACTGGAAGAACGACGAGCCCGTGATGACCAAGAAGGGTGCGGACTGCGCGGTCGCCAAAGGCAGGAGCGGTGGACGGACGCTTCACTGCGTTGCGACGGACGCCCCATGACGGCGACGCGCTCCAACGGTCGGGGGAGAGGGCGGCGGCTCGGCTGTCTACTGCTGGTAGCCGCGGGTCTGCTCGCGTGGCCCGCGTCCGCCAACGAGACGATCAAGGCGGCAGTGGGAGCCAGCGCCTGCACCGCCTGCCACGTCGAGGGGTTTCAGGGGTACGATTTCCTGCTTCCGAAAATCAAGGCGGTGTATGGCGCGCGCGCGATACCGCCGGCGCCGTCGGGAAGCCTCGGAAACGCGTCCGATCCCACGATCGTGACCGCGATGCAGAAGGTGCTTCGGCTTGTTCCCCTGACGCCGCTCGAGGAGTGCCATGCCGACGTGGGTGACGCGGAGGACGCGCTCGCCAGCCTCACGGAAGACTCCGATGGCGACGGGCTCCGGAACGCGGAGGACAAATGTCCGGCGACACCCGCTGGCGCAGCCGTCGACCAGCAGGGCTGCTCACACGCGGAGGTCTGTGCGGCGATCGGCGCGACCACGGCCGCCCGCCGGAAGTCCTGCCACAAGGCCGACTGGCGGAACGACGAGCCGCTGATGCGGAAGAAGGACGCGGACTGCACGGTCGTGAAGGGGGAGACGGGCGGCCCCCCATTCCGCTGCGTTCCGGTGACTGCCCCATGAATTCCCTCCGGCTAACCCATGAGGAGAACCGATGATGAATCGAACCTTCCCTGCACTCATGTTCGCGCTGCTGCTTCTCGTTGGCAGCCCGGCACTCGCGCACAACAAGTACAAGGTGCTGACGCCGGGGACGCCGGTCGATGACGCCTGGACCGGTAACGCCTGCTGGGCCGACGCCACCCGGAACATTCTCGGCGACAGTCACCACTGCCTGGGCTCGGGAGACTTCTTCTACAAGTTCCACTTGGACGGTCCCTCGCTGGTCACGATCAGTGTGGAAGGGATTGCGATTCCGGATGCATTCGTCGACCTCGGCCTGGATCCGGCATTCACCCTCTACAAAGGATTGATGTCGCTCGAGGGGCACGACGATGCGTCCTTCGATCCGCTGAATCCCGTCGACGACGTCAATTTCCTGCCGATGGCCTCCCGCGTCGATGCCGCCCCTCCGGGCCACGTCTACACTCCGCACGACGGGTTCAGGGACACCCTGAACTACTCCACCACCGGTGGACTCTACACGGAGGACAACGACGGCGGTGATCCTTTCAACGTCGGCTATCCGATCAATCCGTACGCCGGCCAGTTCGATGCGCTTGGCGATTGGAGCATGGCGAACGCCTACGGCATACCCGGCCAGCCGACCATTCCGAGTGCATGCCCGGTCGATGAGTGCCCCGACGGCAATCCCGTCGGCGACTGGGCGACGATCTACTACGTCGCACATCGGAACGATCACGTCGGCGTCGGCGCGGTGGCCGATACGACCGCCGAGGTCCTGCAGGACGAGCCGCTAGACGCGGGCGATTACACCGTCATCGTCGGTGGAGGATGCCCAGGGTGCAGCGCTTTCGGAGGCTTCGGCGGCAGGATCACGCTCGCCGTGACCGCAGCCCCCGGGCTCTCCTCGGACCTGCTCACAGGGAAGAAGATCACGCTCAAGACGAAGGTGGGTGCACCCACGAAGAGCAAGCTCTCGCTCCAGTCGAAGGACCCCGCGGTGACGTTGGGGGCGGGGAACGGCAGCGCGGACGATCCGACGTCGGTCGGCGCTACGGTCCGCGTCTTCAGCATCAACGGCGACTTCGACGAGCTCTATGACCTGCCCGCGGCGAACTGGGCGCTCGTCGGGAAGCCGGGCGAGGGGAAGGGCTACAAGTACAAGGATAAGACGCTCGCCGCCGGCCCGATCGGCAGCGCGACGATCACCGCTGGCAAACTCGTCAAGATCACCGGCAAGGGCGCGGGGCTCGGTCAGTCCCTCACGGTGAGCCCGGCGCCGCTCCGGGTGACGCTCACGCTCGGAGGCCATCGCTACTGCCTCCAGTTCGGTGGTGTCACCAAATGGAAGGCGGACCAGCAGTTCAGTGCGAAGGAGGCGTCAGCCCCGGTGGTGTGCGCACCTTGAACCGAGGTGTCGAGTCGAACTGGTAGGGCTATCGGAGTGGAATCCTCACTCGACACATTCCCGATGCGCTCGCAATCCGCGCGTATCGGGTGGCTCATGAGCGATCCGGTGAGGGCACGGCGCCCTCACCGGAATCGCTTCACCAGTCGACTGCTGGCAGGAATCCTGCTGTTCGCCACGGCGAGGCAGGGTCTCGCGCATTGTCTCTACAAGGAGGTTACTCCCCAAGCACCGGTGGAGGACTACTGGGCCGGAAACCGCGCCTGGGCCGACGGGACGCGACCGGTGCTCGCCGACAGCCACCGGTTGCTAGGCGCGGGCAGCTACTTCTACAAGTTCCATCTCGATGGCGAGTCGCTCGTGACGCTCACTCTCGAAACCGTGCCGGTGCAGCGGGACGGCCAGACGTATCCCGCCGGGCTGGATCCCGCGTTCAGCCTCTACAGAGGCCTGATGCCGCTGTACGGCCACGACGATACCCCGTACGACCCGGCGAACCCGCTCGACGACATCGACTTTCTTCCGGTCGCGTCTCCAGTGGACGTCGCCCCGGAGGGCCACGTGTACGCGCCGCACGACGGGTACAGGGACACGCACGGGTATTCCACGACCGGTGGGCTGTTCTCACCGGCCAACGACGGCGGCAATGCCGACCTCGACGGCTCTCCCGTCAACCCGTTCGTCGGCCAGTTCGATGCGCTCGGCGATTGGAGCATGGGGAACGAATGGGCCGTACCGGGGCAGCCGACACTTCCGAGCGGCTGTCCCGTCGCGAAGTGTCCCGACGGGAATCCCGCGGGTGACTGGGCCAAGATATTCTATGTCGGACACAAGAATGACCACGCTGGAATCGGCGCGACGCCCGACACCACGACCGAGATTCTCGAGGATCAGGATCTCGAGCCAGGCGACTACACGGTGGTCATCGGTGGCGGCTGCGCGGACTGCCTGCCGAACGGCTTCTTTGGCGGCAGGCTCAGCATCGCCATCAAGACGGTCCCCCAGCCGCCCGCGTGTGCGGGCGATACGGGCCCACAGATCGCGGTCCTCGGGAACCCGCTGGACGGGGAGGTCGGCAAGGCGCTCTCCTGGGTCCGGATATCGGCGTTCAGCTGCAGTGCCGATCCCGTCGCCATCGAGCTGCTGAAGGGACCGCGCGGAGCGGCGGTCTCCGACACGACCTACGACCCGGCGACGCACAAGTTCGCTGCGACGCTGCAGTGGGTGCCGCCGCCGTCACTGGCCAACAAGATCCTTCGGTTGTCGGTCCGCGCGGTGGAAACCAGTGGACTGGGCCGAGAGTCGGCGGTCGTCAAGACCGCCATCCGGATTTTCCCGGCGGGGCGCTCGTCGGCCCGGGCGGTCAGGTCGATCAAGGTGTCGCACGCGCAATGGAACGCAGCCACCGGGACGCTCGTCGCAAGCGGGAAGATCCGGCTGCTGCCCATCGTCACCAAGCAGGAGCGCGGCGCGCTCCTGTCGGGAACCCTCGATGTCCGGTTGGACGACGGCAACACAGGGGGAGCAGTCCTGGGAACCGCACGGCTGGAGGCGTCAGGCCGGTGGAAGGCGGAGTTCCCCGTCGTGGAATCCGCCGTCCCCTGCGGTGTCTCGGTGAGATTTCAGGAGACGCAGGCCGCCAGAACCGTGAAGCGGGCACCTGCGTCCTGTGTGATGAACTAGGTGCGCTGGACGAGGTCGATACAGTCCACCGCAGAAGGAGAATTCAAATGAGCTCGAGCACGGGCCTACGCGCCGTCGGTCTCGCCGCACTCTGGCTCGCCGTCGGCGGCCCGGCGGACGCTCACGTGTCGAACTACGACATGAACTCCGGAACGGTGTTCAAAGAGACGACCGCGAGCGGGACTGCGATCACGGATCCGTGCCACTCCGTCGCCGAGGGGGTTCTCTGCCAGAGCTCGAACATCTTCACCCGCTACGGCTGGTACGATGGCACTGAGGCGACGCTCGCCGACAGTCACTATATCACGACCAACGCCGAGTTCTGGGTGTTCCATCTGAGCGGTGATGCGGTCGTCACCATCACGGCGACGAACTACAAGCCGACGTCGACGAGCAACGCGACGCCCGTTCTGGACACCGTGCTGAACCCTGCCTTCAGCGTGTATGCGGGGACTTTGGTGCCCCAGGGGCATGACGACACGTCGGGTGATCCGTTGCAGCCCGTCGACGCCAACACCTTTGCGCCACTCCCCTCGCCGAGAGACGCCGGGCCGGTCGGCTGGGTGTACACGCCCCACGACGGATACCGAGACACGGTCAACAACACGTACTTCGGTCAATTCGACGCCTTCGCGAACTGGAGCATGGCGAACGCGTCTGGCGACTGGAGTCAGATCGACTACATCTCCTCCGTCAGCAACACACCATGCTCCGGCACCAGTTGCGGTACGACGACCACGGGGGGTTTCTCCAACCCGGGACACGTCGCAGGCTACAACGGTAGCAGCGAAACATTGACGCTGGCGCTGGCGGCCGGTGACTACACGATCGCGGTCGGCGGCGAGTCCGGGAACAGCGCGAATGGCGCCGGTGGGCAGCCGTGCACCAATGTGAACGGGGCGACGGGCACTGCGGGCGCGTGCTCGGGAGCACGCCTCTATGCGACGGTGACCGTGGCCATCGGCGGCTCCTCGACGACGAGCACCAGCGTCGTCACGACCTCGACCTCTTCGACGTCCGTCCCCACCTCATCGACCACCACGACGAGCGTGACGACGACGACGCTGCCCCCCGTGACGACCGACCTCCTCACGGGCAGCACGCTGTTGCTCAAGACGAAGGCCGGCGCTCCTGCCAAGGGCGGGCTCTCCGTCGGATCGAAAGACACAGCGCTGACGCTCGGGGCCGGCAACGACAGCGAGGACGACCCGACGTCGGCAGGCGCCACAGTGCGGATACGTAGCGTCGACGGCGGCTTCGACGACACCTACGTCCTGCCGGCCTCGAACTGGTCGCTGGTCGGCAAGTCGGGGCAGGGCAAGGGCTACAAGTACAAGGACAAGAGTGGCCCGATCACGCTCGTGGTGGTGAAGGCGGGGAAGTCCCTCAAGGTCACCGGCAAGGGGGTCGGACTCGGCCACTGGTTGGCCGTCGATCCATCGCCCGTCGATGTGGCGGTGACGCTCGGCGCCCACCGGTACTGCCTGCGATTCGGTGGCACGACCGCGTGGAAGGTGGACAAGCAGTTCAAGGCGAGCAAGGCGCCAGCCCCCGCCGAGTGCGCACCGTGATCACGGCAGGCCGCAGAGGGCGATAGCTCGCTCAGCTCCGTACGGTCGTGGACGTGAATGCGCCACGGTCGGCGTGGCGTGTGCACTTCACGCCGCTCGTCGACCCCGACGACGCCGAAGCTATCCTCTCAACCTTGGACGAACGAAGGCAATGCGGCCAAGTTGCAGCTGGAGCGTGGAGACGAACGGAGCGGGCATGAAGTCCATGACCACGTCGGCCGAACAGGTCTTCGGACACCGTCACTGTGCCCCGTGACTCGGTGAACTCGCAGACTACCATTTCCGCGGGCCCGCTTCGGCGCGAGCGCAGAGCGCAAGAGTCACGCCACCAAGAAGCGCTCGTTTCATTGGTTTCTCCTCGATCGCCCTCTTGGTCGACGAGGTCGTCTCCTTCACGGACAGCCCCCAGAGCCGACCCTGGTTCGCCCACTGCGTGAGTACCCTCGGACCGGAAAGCGCGCGATTCCACTTCGCGCAGCTCAAGGAGGCTTGCTCGCTCAAGCCGGTCGCAAACCGGGGCGCCCTGATGACCAAAATCTTCCAGGACGCAGTCACCCGCGGTAAGAAGGCTCTCCACTCCTCTAGGCCGCCTTCCATTGCCGGCAACCCCTCTAGCGCGACCCGCAGAATCCTTGGTGCCGGTAGTGGTGCCGGTTGAGGAGCGAAAATGGGTGAACTGGAGTGAAACCGGTAGAAACCGCCGCCGCACCCAACTAAGCGCCGCCGCTCGGATTATGCCCACGGATCATAGTCTTCCGGCCCTTCGTCGATCAGCTTCCCAAGCTGGACGTCGCCGGTTCGACCCCGGTCGCCCGCTCTCTGGTAAGTGCACGACCGAGCAAATCCTTCTCGCGCTTCCTAGAAAGGCATCGCGTGAGGGCCAGTCTCACTGGCTGAACTTCGGAAGCCCAGCGATGCGCGTCCGCCGCGCCTCTTCCGTGGCGTGCGTGAGCCGAATCCGCGGCGGGATGACGACCCGGTGGAGCGCCCCGCCAGATGCACCTGGCGCAACACTCCGTTGCGTTCGGTGATCCGCTGAAACGCCCCCTCTCGCCAAGCCCGCCACCTCGGCGTGGCCCCGCATTCGCTGGGAGCCGACCCCATGGGCGGCGTCTAAGAATCCTCCGGCCGCCGCCGACGCGGCGATGGTGGCCAAGCTCGCCAAGATCGGCATCGTGCCGGGCCAGGACTTCGACGCCTCTAAGGTCTCGCCCGCGATCGTCGCCGGCATCAACGAGGCGCCGAAGCCGGCCCAGCACGCGATCATGCGCTGGATGAAGGAGGGCATCCTGGCCCGCGACCTGACGCTCCAGGACGGCTGGCTGTTCACGACCAAGACCGGGCTCTACGGCCCCGCGTACCGGCAGCGGGCGCTCATCACGGCGATCGGCCTCGGCGCGAACCGTCCGGAGGACGCGGTCTATCCCACCTCCGAGGGGCCCGACATCCTCCAGGACTACACGGGCGCGAAGAAGTACGTCATGCACTTCAAGAAGGGCGAGCTGCCGCCGGTGAACGGCTTCTGGTCGCTCACGATGTACGACGCGGACTACTTCTTCGTCGCGAACGCGCTCGACCGCTACAACGTGAGCCAGCGCAACACGTTCAAGACGAATCCCGACGGCTCGGTGGACCTCTACATCCAGCACGAGTCCCCGGGGGCGGACAAGGAATCGAACTGGCTGCCCGCGCCCGCCGGCCGTTTCATCCTGATGCTGCGGATGTACTGGCCGAAGGACAAGTCCCCGTCGATCCTGAACGGGAGCTGGAAGATTCCGCGCGTGCGCGAGGCGTCGTGACGACGCCTCGACGACGCCGGGTCCCGACTACTCGCCCGTGAGCGGTCGGTGGTGGCAGGACGCGCAGGCCTCGGGGCCTGCGCCGATGATGGGCGGGTCGTTGGCGGGATCCACGTCCTGGTACGCGGCGACCCGCGCATCGGCGCCGGCCAGGCGTTCCGCGGCGAGGCCCTCGAAGGCCCACCCCGCTTCGGCGGCGATCCCGAACTGGTACCAGTACTTCGCCGTCGCGGCGTCGCCGCTCTTGGCGTAGGCGTCGCCGAACATCACGAACGTGCCGGGAAGCGCCGTGGGTGCGAGCCCGGCGTTCGTGCACACCTCCGGCTGGGTGACGGCGCACGCGAGCGTGTTCGGATCGCCGATGTACGCGCTCAGGTCGGCGAACGCCTGCTGGAACGCCGAGCTGCCCGCGGGCTCCGCCTGCAGGACCGTCATCAGGTCGAACACGTTGAAGAACGCGTTGATCTCGACCGCGTACGCGAGATCCGCGAGCGCCCGCTGCCGGAGCGCCTCGTCGGCGGTGACGACGGCGAGCGCGTAGCGCGCGGCGGCGGCGAACCCCGGCATCCGGGAATCGCCGACGCGCGTCGTCCGGTTCCAGAGCAGCGGTTCGGCGTCGTCGAAGGCGGCGACGGCCGCGGCGATCTCGGCGCGGCCGGCCTCGCTGGCCGCGCTGAAGCGCTCGGTGAGCTGCCCGAAACGATAGAGATGGAGCATGCCGAGGAGGAAGCGCGATCGGGCGTCCGCCTTCGAGCGCTTCGCGGCGCGTTGCAGGAGCGCCGAGGTCTCCTGCACGGCCGTCTCGGAAGCATCGTCTCCCCACATGATCGCCCAGAAACGCGTCTCGCCGTCGCCGGCGGCCTTCGAGAGTCTCCGGCTTCGCACCCGGTCGGCCGTGTTCGCCTCGAAGACGTGGAAGCGGCCGTGGAATCGCATCGCGCCGACCTCGAACCACACGAACGCGTAGCCGACGGGGCCGGGGGCCGGCATCGCCGCGGGGCCGACGAGGCGGACGGCGAGGCCCCGGGGTCCGTAGGTGATCCGACGGACGCCGCCGGCGGCGTCCGGATCGTCGTAGCGCCAGCCCGTGCGGGTCTTCCGCCACTTCGCGCATTCGAGGGCGACCTTCTCGTTCCGGACGACCGCGTTGGCCGCCACCGTGAAGAGCCCGAGATCGAACGCGGAGGCGGACGGGCACGAGGGATCGGGCGCCGCGGCGAGCGCGGCGTCGTGCCCGAAACGCACGAGGCCCCGGGATTTTCCCGGATCGGACCCGGCGTCGAGACGGAGAACCTTCCCGCGTGTCAGGACGGCGAGATCCGCGGCCCCCGCCGTGCAGACGGACGCGAGCGAGGCCAGCAGGAGCAGGACGATCGGTAGTGGGCGCATCGACCCGGGTGGCTATCGCGCGGGATGGCGCTTGTAAATCGAAGGGCTAGCTCGGGATCACGAGCAGATGCGCTGTCAGGCCCGGGCGCTCGGCGTGGGGCAGCACCCCGAGGCAGGGAAGGCCGGTGAGCCGCGCGATCGTGTCCGCGTTCGACGCCGCCGAAACGTCGGTCGACGGCGTCGGCTGCGAGAGCACGAAGCCGCGGACGTCGAGCCCGGCGGCGGTCGCCACCCGGGCGGTGAGCGCCGTGTGGTTCACGGTGCCGAGCCGGTTGGCGGCGACGACGAGCAACGGGAGCCGGGCCCGCACGGCGAGATCGAGGTACGTCAGATCGCCCGCGATCGGCACGAGGAGGCCGCCGGCGCCCTCGACGAGCAGCACGTCCACCTCGCGCGCGCGCCGCGCGATCAGGGCGACGATGCCGTCGACGTCGACCGCGCAAGCCGGGGGCACAGGGGGGAGATCGCCGCACCGAGCAACTGATAACTCTCGGTTCCGTCAACTTCCCAGGGTTGTCGCGCCTACGGCCCCTACGGCCCCCGGCCACCACCTGCTACCGCAACCGGTTTTTCCGAGGTAGGCCGTTGGGCGCTCGGTCAATGCACCGCGACCGAGAGCCGCGCACGTTGCACCGTGGCCTCGTCGATGACGGCGCCGTCGTCCCCGACGAGTCAGTGCTGCCACCCGTCCCGATCCCGCACCACCCGCGCGAGCCGCACGCGGGACCACGGCTCGCTCCACCCGGGCGCGCTCCCGACCACGACCTCGAGCGGCACGTTCATCGCGAGCGCGGACTTCTCGAGATCGTGGAGCGTCGGCTCGTCGCGATCGACCCACGGGACAGAGAGGCGCTCGTCGAGGAAACCCCAGCGCAGCCGCACCGCGCCGTGGAGCCGTCCGTACTCGTAGAGGGCGTGCAGGGACTTCGCGTCGGCTTCGAGTCGTCGAAGAAGCTTCCCGGTCGCTCCCGTGGCGAGGTACGCTGCCAGCGTGCCCTCCTCCCCGAACGGCTTACGGATGCCGCACGACCCCTGTACCAACAAGGTTGTCGTGGCCTTCAACGTGCGCCCGCGCCGGTTGAGCTGTTTCGTCTTCTGGGGCGGCTCGAGCTCCGCGAGCCGGCGTCCGCCCGGATCGAAGCCGAGCGCGCGCAGACGGGCGCGGACCTGCAGGGCGCCGATGACGTCGTAGGTCGCGAGGCCGGCGCGGAGCTCGTCCAACCCGTCGTCGACGAAGGCGCGGATCGTGTGCTCGCCGACGTCGAGCAGCACGGCAGCCCGCGGTGAGCAGAGTGGGAACGTCACGAGGAGCGCGCGCGACAAACGCGCGAGCTCCGCCCGGTGCGCCGCTCGCCGTCGTTCCCATGCCACGGTGGCCGCCTCCACGGCGGCGGGCCCGGGATACTGCGACCCCTGACGCCGCACGAGCGTGATGCGTTCGCGCAGTGCACGCCGAACCTGGCGCATCGTCTCGGCGGCGTCGTCGGCGACGGCCCAGCGCCCGTCGTCTCGCACCGCCACCGCGCTGCCGCGGCGGGCGAACTTCGTCGCGTCCACGGTCAATCCATGCCATCGCGTGCGTCGGGCGACGGCGGCGACCACGTCGGCCGGCGCGAGCGGGGCACCGTGTGCGTCGAGGACCGCGAGGACGATGCGTCGTTGTGACCAGCCGCCGAGCGACGCATCGGTCCACGCCTCGTCGAGCTCGGCTGGCGTGAGCGCCACATCGGGGTTCGGCAACGGCGCGGCGCCGAGTACCGGTGGTGCTATGCGGGCGACTCTCGGCGGCCGGAGACCGAGCCGGAACACCCACAAGTCCAGGTCGTCGTCGTGCGGGTCGAGGTGATAACGATCCCCGTCACGGTAGGCCGGCGGTCGTCCCGGCTTGCAGCGCTTCAGGGACGACAGCGCCTGGGCGCGCCCGGCGATGCCCGCCTCCTCGAACCGCGTCGCGACCTCAGCCAGCGTCATGGGCTCGCCGCGCTCGAGCAGAGCGACGAGCAGGAGCGCGAAGGTGTTCGCTTCCCGGTGATGGGCCACGGCCTCGAGCGTGGGCGGCTCGATGCCGAGCGCTCGGCACCAGTCGTTGGTCATCGCGATCCCGCTCATACCCGGGCGGCTCGCCGGTTGCACTCTCGATCGGCCAGCTGTAGGTTACATGTAACCTTTACCCAAGGAGGCTCGGTTCATGCCGTCCGCGAAGCCGAGGTCCAGGAATCGGAGGCCCTCCAGCTCCCGGCAAAAGGTTCAAGCGCACCGGGACCGCTTGCGTGCACAAGGGCTGCGACCGATCCAGATCTGGGTGCCCGACACCCGATCGCCGAGGTTTGCGGCGCAGGCCGCGCGGCAGTCGCGACTCGTCGCATCGAGCCGGCATGCCGCCGAGGATCAGGCATTCGTCGATGCGCTGGCCTCCGAGGACTGAGTGACACGCGGCGAGATATGGACCGCGGCCGGGGGCAAAGATTACGCCGGCAAGCCGCGACCGGTGGTCATCGTGCAGGACGACCGCTTCAACGCGACGAGTTCGATCACGATCTGCGCCTTCACGAGCGATCCGACGGACGCCCCGCTGTTCCGTCTCGTCGTCGACCCCAGTCCCTCGAACGGGCTCGACAGGCCCTCTCGCTTGATGGTCGACAAGGTGACCACGGTGCCGAAGGCGAAGCTCGGGAAGCGCATCGGCAGACTCTCGGACCGCGACCTGGTGCGCGTGAACCGCGCGTTGCTGATCTTCCTTGGTCTGGCGGGATGAGGAGCCCCTGCTCCGGTGCCGGTCGTGGTGCCGGTTGAGGAGTGAAACCGGGGGACAACCAGTGAAACCGGCAGAATCCGGACTGGCCTGTAAGTGCTGGCGGTAGCAAGAGCTATCCCCACGGATCATAGTCTTGCAGCACCTCGTCGATCAGCTTCCCAAGCTGGACGTCGCCGGTTCGACCCCGGTCGCCCGCTCTCTTTTCCCTCCGCCGATCATGCACTTGCGTCGCAGGCTCGCGATGCTCCTCGGTGGTTTCAGCGCTGGTGCCGGTAGTGGTGCCGGTTGTGTGCCGAGTGAGCCGCTCCACCGCGTTCAGCTTGTGCTCCGGCGACAGGTGCGCGTAGCGCTGCGTCATCGTGATCGTCTTGTGGCCCATGAGTTCCTCGCGGTCATCAGGTCCACGCCCGCCATCACCAGCCGGCTCGCGAAGGTGTGCCGCAGATCGTGCCAGTGGAAGTTCTGAATGCCTGCGCGCTCGACCGCGGGCCCAAAGACGCGGTTCATGTAGTTCGTCGCGTTAACCCCTGACTTGCCCTTCACGCCAGGGGAGACGCGCCTCTTCCTCCTCGGTGAGCCAACGAACCCGCTGGTTGTCTTCCTTGAAGAACTTTACGTCCCGGACGGGGTTCCGCTCAGCCTTGCCATCGCGCGGAGCCAGGTTGAAGACACGCTTGAGGAACATCAGCTCCCGGTTGACGGTCCCGCTACCGCGGGATGATCCGACAGGCACCGGGTCGGCAGTCCGGACAACGGTGGGAAGGCTGACGTAATCTCCGAAAGTCGGACGCGGCGTGCGTAGGCCCAAAGTGCAAATGTCCGGTTCCTCCAAAGTAGAGATGTCCGCTTTTCGGCCACAGTGGCGCGATGGCGGAGACGGTGGAGCTGAGCATGGGGGAATTGGATCGGCTGCAGGTCATGACGTGGATCGCGGAGCATCGGCTCACGCGGCGCAAGGCGGCGGCGTTGCTGAAGCTCAGCGAGCGCCAGGTGCGCCGGCTCTACGAGGCGTTCACGCACCACGGCGCATCGGGGTTGGCGTCGCGGCGGCGTGGACGGCCAAGCAATCGGCGGCTGGCGGCGAGCACGCGCGACCGCGCGCTGAGCCTCGTGCGCGAGCGCTACAGCGACTTCGGCCCGACCTTCGCGCACCAGAAGCTCACCGAGGAGCATGCCCTCCAGTTGTCCGTGGAGACGCTCCGCGGCTGGATGGTCGCCGCGAGCCTCTGG